>NZ_JADYXG010000060.1:0-609 GCF_015864415.1 Pseudoalteromonas sp. SCQQ13
GCCACAATCAGCTCCGGCTTCCAGAGGTCATGCTCTTTCTTCTCAAGGGTTCTTGAATCCTTTCCAAAAGGATTATCAGTTTCCGGTTCTTGACTCCAGAAGATTTGCGCAAGAGCCTCTTGGTCTTCAGGAGAAGCAGCTGATGCAGGGTCCAGTCAAGCCTTTGGACTGGAAGTTTCCAGTTGTCCCAGAAGTGCAACGTGAGTTGGCGGCGAACTTCCAGTTGAGGCAACCTGTGACTCCCAGTAGTGTGGCTGTTCAATGCAGTGAGAACCGGGTTCATGTGGAGGTGAAGAAGGATATGTTCAGCAATGGTCAGCTGATCCAGCCAAGTGGTTTGTCTATGGGAGGCTGTCCTGTTGTTGGTGAGGACTCTGCCTCTGGGGTGCTCATCTTTGAATATGCACTGCAGGACTGCAATAGTGTGTTGATGATGACCGAGGATGAGCTCGTCTACACCTATGCGGTTACCTACACTCCTGTGGCATTTGCTGGCACGCCGATTACCCGTACTGAGGGTGCAGTTGTTGGCGTTCAATGCCACTATCAAAGGCTCCATAATGTGAGCAGTAATGCTCTGAGGCCAACTTGGGTTCCTTATGCTTCAAC
>NZ_JADYXG010000007.1:0-186910 GCF_015864415.1 Pseudoalteromonas sp. SCQQ13
CGCAGAGGCTCACCACTTTTAAAATTTGCAATTAATAGCTAAATTTTACTAGTCGTCCACCTCAGGGCGTGTTGTTAGCACTCGGTATACACTAAATGTTAAACATCCTTTTATATCTTTTCTGAAGAGCTAGCTCACCACCTTCCATGATTTCACAAACATTTTTCCTTACATCTACTTCCTGTAATGCCCCAGAAGCAAGTGAGTTAATTTGTCCTCTATCCTCTAATGCAACCACATATTCAGAATCACCATTTACAACAATATTTGGATTGTGCGTTACAACTATTATCTGCCTATCTGCTTTGTTTTCATGTAGCTTTGATACTATTAGACTGGTGATTAATCCATTATCAAGATCATCTTCAGGTTGATCTAAGAGAAGTGGCTCTGTTCCATATGATAGTAAAAAGGAGAGTATTGCAGAAGCTTTCTGTCCTGCTGAACCTTGAGATACATCTTTAAAGCGATTCCCGTCATTGAACTTTATTGTTAGCTTATCTTCAGGAAACCATGTATTCATAGCATCAAAGTTTTGGGGCTGAAGTTGTGACATGAAATCAATAAATCTTTTACCTAACTTTGTACTTAAAATTTCGCCTGAATTAAAGTTAAAAATACCTTGTTTAAAACTATGAATTTGGTTTAACCATTGTTCTAGGTTATTTGGATCTGTAGCTTTAGTAATAGTTGATAGCTCTTTATTGAGATTAAATAGAAAACCACATTCTCGATCTAAGTCAAATATCTCAGCTGAAAATGCACTATCCGTCCTTCCTAAAATTTTCCTGAATGATGCATCTAAATCTTCTGAGTCAGAGAAAGGTGTAATCTCAACTTGAATTGAAGAGTTGCCAGATAAATATTGTTCTAGGAAAGCAAGGCGATTTACCGTCAACCTTTTTCTACATTCTATTATTTCTTGATATGATTCATTTATCGAAGTAGTTAGTTCAACAACTTGATTGTCGATGAGTTCCATACTTTTTAACGATTTATTGATTGTTTCTCTATCGCCTATTAATTTTGAATAATCTGCGGGACTGGTAACACCTTGACTTTGCAAGCTTTCAATTAGCTTATTATATTTTTCGTCAGCAGCTATGTGTGCCTGATTAAATTCAGAACGACAGTACCATTCTTTAAAGTTAGCAAGTTCAGAATCAATAGCTGTTATTGCGTTAGCAATATTTTCTTTGAAATTTGAAGCAGCTTGAATCAAGTTACTAATTTTTGTGGCAACTTCTTGCTCACTCCCTACTAAGTTATTAAATATACTTGCATCAGCTGTCGGTATTTCAACAGTATTAATGATTGTCTCGACCTGAGTTTTTAAGTTAACAACATCGGTTTCATATTGAGCGACCCTTGTTCTTTTAGCTCTAAAATCCTGATAGCTGTTAAGAATATCAGCATGACCTGACTGTTCAATTGTTTTAATTTTTTGCTCTACATCAGATAACTGCCCCAGAAGTACATTTTTATTAGATAATCTGGATTGAAGTTCTCTTCTTTGGCTACACAATGTTTGAAAGTGCGTGTATTTATCTTCCCACTCCATTTTCCATTGTTGAAACCCTACAGTTGAAGATTCATCTATCAAGCGCAAAAGGGTATTCGGATTTTTTGCTAAGTTAAATATTTGCTTTTGACTAAATATTTTTATTGGAAATCTTGAGTGCGCCTCACCATCTTCAGGTAGCCACTCACCACCCTCCGAACGAAAAATTGATACACGGTTACTTTCTTTAGTCCATTTCAAAAGGTAATGAACATCATCTCTAGTATAAACACAGCTTATTTTAGTGTTAGGTAGCATTACTCCATCAGCATCTCTTGATACTGCTACTTTAATAAAGCTTTCGAAGGAGCGGCGAATTTCATTTTGAGGGTTTAAATCCTCTAAATCTCTACTTCTATCCATGCCTAACCTGATAAATTCAAGAACTGAAGACTTACCACTTCCTCTGCCTCCAATAATAGAATTAAGCCAAGGGTTAAACTCAATAACTAACGGTGATGAACGGCCTGCGTACTTTGCAGATTCAATAGTTACTGATCGCAATAGTGTATTTGAAGCTCTGTTAGGATCAGATATTTCACTATCTGAACGGATTAGTGAAGAAGAACCATCAACTAGTGCTAGCTTAAGACCATCAATCGAAGGAGATGACATTTTCACCCATGTAAATGCTCTACCAATGTCATTAGGGTGATGAGCATCAGATCCGATTACAGATGGTAATTCGATATTTAAATTTGTATATCGTGATAGTGGTGTTGCTGCTACTTCCCTGTCAGGGAAAACTATCTCAACGGCATTAGCGTGGGTGCATACTTGCTTGACTGTATGAGAAGAAGGTTGTTGGCAAAGTCCTGCTTTCATATCTATATGGGCAGGGATTGCTACACCCCCTGCGGATTGTATTTCTTTTATTATATTTTCAGCACTCTCTTCTGCAACTGAGTCACTATCACCTTTAGTGCCACGAAACTTTGAAGCACCAACAACAGCATTAATATCTGCAGAAGTAGCACTTGGATCAAAAATAGCTAATACGTGAATGTTTGAGCTTGCTGTAATCTCTACACCAGGAAAGACATATATTGAATGATTTTCAGCTCTTAAACTTTCTGCTGCATCTTTAAGGCCGTCAACCCAATCACCAGTGTTATGATCTGTGATTGCAACGCATTCAATTCCCTTGGCTATATAGTCCAATAACCAGTCTCTAGGAGATTTAGAAGTTTTTAATGCGCTATCTGATTTTCCATAATCAAAAGAAGCTGGTGTGTGTGTATGAAAATCGAATTTCCACCATCGTGCTCCAACAAAATTCATTCTCTATCCTTGTGCTCAACTGAAACTAAAGAGTGCTAACAGCTTATTGAACACCACTATGGGGGTTTATAACTCCCCAAAACGGCGTATATTACATAGCTCAATAGTTGCACCAAATAACTCCAATGTAAACAAGTAATTACGTGTGTTATAAAATTGTCTTTGTTAAAATATCCCAAAACGACTTTTAATAATGTTATAGGGCAAAATGCAAGTAACTGCTTATTTGTACAGCTTTACTTTAATGTGATCTGATGTGTGACTTTGTGAAACTTCCCTTTAAATCGTGTTTCTACAAAGGGCGAACGGGGGGAGCTGTGCGTAGTAAAAAATAGAGGCTAACGTATGTTAACCCCTATAATAAGTATGCTATTTACAGTGTGTTATTTAGTAACAATAAACCATAGCCGGCAAGTTGATCGCCATTGAGATCGTGCTGCCAACTGGCTGTTAAACCGTCGCGTGTAATACTGCTGATGTTTTGAGCTTTATCGGTTAGGTTAAGTACAAAAACACTTTTGCTGCCGTTTAACTCTCGTGTTATTTCTACTATGCCATTGTCGTGCTGCGTTAATTGGTAACTGCCGTTAATAGTAAACTCTGGGCGCTGCTTTTTCATTGCGATTAAGTGCTGATATAAACGCCAAACAGAATTTGGTTGTGCTTGCTGCGCTGCAACGCTGCGATCGCCTGCTGCTAGTTGCTTAGCAAGAAACTCTGGCCACCAGTTTGCAAAATCATCACCAAATAATGCCGTTTCTTCAACCCAACTATTGTTACTTTGCGTAAAGCCCGCTTGATGACTATTGTCCCACTGCATAGGCGCACGTTTATAAACATCGTCACCGATGCGCTGCTGCGTTAAGCCTATTTCTTCACCGTAGTAAATATACGGCGTACCTGGCGAGCTAAATAACATGGCCGCAGCTAGTTTTGCTTTACCATCGTGCTCTTTAAGTTGATAAGCAACACGTTCTTGATCGTGATTAGTTAAGAACGGTGTAAAAAAGTGCAGTGGTGCTTGTGAGTCTTTACGTTGTTGTAGGTTTTCATCAAGGATGAGTGCATTTTTAGCTTTGTGCTGCTCATTAGATGGCATAGTACCAAAGAGCACATCTGTGTCGGTATCGGTTTTTAGTAAGCTCAAAATTTTATAGCCTACTTCAAAGTCAAAGCCTTGATCTAGCCCCTTACCTTCCCCATAGTACTTTGCGGCAATAGGAAGGTCGGCCCATGCTTCGCCTACTAGGTAAGCTTGTGGATTTACACTTTTTATATATTGATTAAAGTCTTGCCAATATTCTATCGTTTCTTGGGTGTCGGCTTGTGCATTTGCACCGCCTTCCATAGCAAAGCGTACTGCATCAAGCCTAAAACCTGCTACGCCTTTGTCGAGCCAAAACTTTGCCATTTTTTTCATTTCATTAGCCACATCTGGGTGGCGTAAATTTAAATCGGGTTGGCTTGCACCAAATGCACCATAATAATATTGCTTACGCGTTTCACTCCAATGCCATACGGCTTCTGGCTTGTCGTTATCGCTCCAAGCATGCCCCCAGCCACTGCCCGCTTTAGGCATATCGTCACGCCATACAAAATAGTCGCTAAATGGCGCTTGTTGTTTTTCAGATTGTTGAAACCAGTCATGCTGACTAGATATATGATTGATCACTAAATCTAGTATAACTTTCATACCTTTGTCATCAGCGGCTTTTATAAACGCTTCAAACTCAGCCATGCTGCCATAGTCACTTTCAACTTTATAAAACTCTGTAAAGTCATAGCCATGATAAGAAGGCGCTTCGAAAATAGGCGTTAACCACAGTGCATTTACACCTAACTCTTCTAGGTATGGGAGTTTTGCGGTCATGCCATTAAAGTCGCCATGACCATCGTTATTGCTGTCGTAAAAGCTGCGCGGCCAAATTTGATAAAATATGGCACTTTGCCACCAATCTGCTGGCTGTTCTACTGCTTTAGTTTGCGCAGTAGTTACTGCGTTATTAGTGTTAGTATTTGTTGATGGCGCTGGCTTACAACCGGTTAATGTTAGTGCCAGTGCTAATGCACTCAAAGTAAAGGTTTTCATTTTATCCCCTTTGTTTTTGTTGTTTATGCTAATTGCTGTATACCATTCAATTAAAGTGCAACTGTAATATGTTGCGAATGGTTTTAAGCTAATGGTTAGTTATTTTGCTGCCTCTATCCTTGCCTTAAAAATGCAATGGTAGAGGCAGTAATTTGCTTTTATTTATAAAAGTTAAGATTGTTTAACGCGCAATACGGCAACGGCTGCCAGTAAAAACGACACCGCGCCTATTAACAAAGCGTATATTGGTTGATTCTCAAAAAAGTGGCGTAATATAAGCCCTAAAATGCTGGCGGCTAACAGCTGGGGTATAACAATAAAAAAGTTAAATATGCCCATATAAACACCCATTTTACTGCTTGGCACCGAGGTACTTAACATGGCGTATGGCAGTGATAAAATAGACGCCCACGCAAAGCCAATGCCTATCATTGGCCAAATAAGTAAGGTGGGATCTTTAATAACAATAAAGCTGGCTAAGCCCAGCGCGCCTAAAATTAGGTTAAAACAATGGGCGAGCTTTAAACCAATGCGCTTAACTATTATCGGAATACATATTGCAGCAAGTGCTGCAAAGCCGTTATACGCGGCAAATAATATACCTACCCAGTCAGCGCCGTTGTTATAAGCTGGGGAACTGGTATCGCTGCTGCCGTAATGAAAACCCGTTACCGCTGAAGTGGTATAAATCCACATTGCAAATAACGAAAACCAGCTAAAAAACTGCACCCACGCCAGCTGCTTCATGGCTTCGGGCATAGTAAATACGTCGTTTAATACCTGATAAAAACCGCCCGATGTAAGTTGTTTAGTTTGCAAGGCTGCCGCTATAAACTGAACAACCCCAAAACTCACTAAACCACCAGCTAATAAATACAGTTCTTTTTCTAAATTTAAGGCGCTTACCAAGGCTAAAACGGCTAAGCCTAAAACACTAAATATTATGCCCCCTTTGCTAAAGTTAATATTAGCTGTTGGTTGGCTTTGAGAAGTAGGCTCTTCTTGTTGATTAAATGCAGCGAGTTGCTCTGGCGAGTATTCTTTGGTGGTTAGAATACTCCAACCTACAGCAACCAGTAAAATTACCGCGCCAAAGTAAAACGAATATTTTACTGAATCAGGAATTTGCCCAGCCGGTGCTGTATTGGCAATACCAAACCAGTTAGCCATCATCCATGGTAGTGCTGATGCAACTACAGCGCCAATGCCGATAAAAAAGCTTTGCATGGCATAACCTGTTGCACGCTGTTTTTTAGGTAGGTTGTCGCCAACTAAAGCACGAAACGGTTCCATAGTAACGTTAATTGACGCATCCATAATCCACAACATACCGGCTGCAACCCACAGCGTTGGTGAGTTAGGCATTATAAATAACGACAGTGTAGTTAAAATTGCACCATATAAAAAAAACGGACGGCGGCGACCTAACTTACCCCAGGTTTTATCACTCCAGTAACCAATAATAGGTTGTACAATTAACCCCGTTAGCGGAGCGGCTACCCATAAAATAGGTATATCATCAATGTCGGCACCAAGCGTTTGAAATATACGACTAACGTTACCGTTTTGCAGGGCAAACCCAAATTGAATCCCTAAAAAACCAAAACACATGTTCCATATTTGCCAAAAGCTTAGGTCAGGTTTATTGCTATTATTATTGTTCATTATTTACCTTATTGGTTAATACCGCGCTACTTAGTGCATTAAGGGTAAGTGTAAAACTTGCACCTTGATCGTTATTGCTCACTAACACACCGCTATGTGTTTCGAGTAAATCGTGTAACGCTGAATTTGCGCCTATATTTGCAGTTGTTTGGCTATTTAAGTTAATAGTGATTGTTTGTTGTTGCTCGCTAAAGTTGCTTAGTACCAAAATAACTTGGCGACCTAAACTACGTGAAAACGCAACAACCCTGTCGCTACCCTGTACGTTTAAAGCGTGCATATCACCGCCCACTACCGCAGGTAAGTTATTTAACGCCATTATGGCTTTGTAGTATTTTTGTAAGCTAGCTTGCTCAGGTATTAAATTAGCGCCATCGAACTGGCCGTTATTCATCCACGCTTGATGCGCCGGAACGCCAATATAATCAAAAATACTGGTACGGGTTGGCGTGCCAAACCCGGCGTTTTCAGAGCCATCTTCGCCTACATCTTGACCAAAATATAACAAGCTAGGCGAGCGGCTAATTAACGTAGATACCACCATGGCTGGTTTGCCCCATAGCGCGTTACCTGCAAAATCGGGGCTGGCAATACGTTGCTCGTCGTGGTTTTCTAAAAAGTGCAGCATGTGCTGTTCTATATCGGCAACTTGCTGTTGTGCATCAAAAATAGTGCTCGCAGCTTGCTTATTTTGCATAATAGCTTTTAGCGTGTCGTAAAAACCCACCTTATCGTATAAGTAATCCATTTTGCCCTGATGAATATAACCTCGGTACATTTTTGGGTTATATACTTCGGCAAGTAAAAAGGCATTAGGGTTTTGCATTTTGATTGCCGAATTTAAAAAACTCCAAAATTCAACTGGCACCATTTCGGCCATGTCATAGCGAAAGCCATCTACGCCTTTATCTAACCAAAATAGTGCAATATCGCGAAATTTATACCAGCTGTTAGGTAGGTTTTTGTCTTGCCAAAATTCATAGTGCGCTCGTGCATCTTTAGTTGCAAAGCTTGCAGGAAGGGTTGGAAAGTCATAACTGCCATCGGGTTTAACCCCGTAGTTTACTTTTACAGTTTCGTACCAGTCGTTTATATCGGGCTTGGCTGCACGCGCGCCGTTTCCTGTCCATTTAGCAGGGCTTTCGTTAAACAAGCCATCGGCTAATGGGTGTGCATCTCCCCCTAAAACTTGATATTGCTCAGAGCTAGGTACTTGAAAAGACTGCCCTGGCACATAATAAAAGTTATTATCACGCGCATATTCTTTGCTGGTATCGTCTTGCTCGCCAAAGTCTTTTACACCAGCAGGCCTAGCAATTGAATGATAGTTACGCGCCACATGGTTTGGCACAATATCAATAACCACTTTCATACCATGTTGATGAGTGCGCTCAATAAGTGCAGAAAACTCCACTAAGCGACGCTCTGGGTTTACTGCAAGATCTGGGTTTACATCGTAGTAATCTTTTATTGCATAAGGCGAACCCGCACGGCCTTTAACTACATCAGGGTCGTCTTGTTTTATCCCGTATTGGCTATAATCGCCCACCAGCGCATGATGCAACACGCCGGTATACCAAACATGGGTGGTGCCTAAATCTTTAATGCCTTGCAATGCGGCGTCATTAAAGTCGGCAAATTTGCCAACCCCATTTTGCTCTTTAGTGCCCCAAGGTACATTCACCGTTTGGGTGTTACCAAACAAACGAGTGAATACTTGGTATACAACTGGTTTGCTGATCTCATCTGCAGATTTAGTTAATTGCTCATTAACCTGATTAGCTTGTGTTTCGCTATCTGAGCAGCCTGTTAGGTAAATGCTGCTGGCTAAAAGCAAAGGGCTATATTTAATTATCTTCATTATTGTCATAGTGCTACTTTACTACTTTGTCGTTTTTGTTATGAATTTAATACTAGTGTGAAGCGCGACTGACTGACAGTCGCTGCATACGTATTCAGTTAAGCAATTTACTCTATCACTAATACTGTGGCGCTCATGGGTGCTAATGTTATTGCATCAGTTAAATTAATTTGCTGCTTAGTAAACAAGTTTGTTGCTGTTGTATGCAGCTTAAGCACCTCTTGCATATACTCTAATGACCAATTTTTAGCCTGCTTATTTTTATTCAAAAATACCAACACTATTTGCTCATCGGCTATACGTGCATAACTGTAAATACCTTGCTGTGGGCTAAAATGCGTTAGCTTGCCATAACCTAATGCAGGGCTTTGCTTTCTAAAATTAAGTAACGTACGTAGGGTTTGGTGCATATCACGCTGTGCATTTGTGAGCCCTTTACCTGTAAAGGCATTAACTGTTTGCCCAGCAAAGCCGCCCGGAAAATCAATACGAATATCGCCGTGGTCATTACTGCCTGTGTTATCGAGTAATACTTCGGTGCCATAATACATTTGTGCAATACCGCGGGTGGTAAGCAGCATGGTCATCGCCATTTTGGTTTTATTTAGATTTTGCTTTAGCTCAGTATAAACACGGCTCATATCGTGGTTATCGGCAAATACTAAAAGGTTATTTGGATTAGGGTATAAAAAATCATTGGCAAGTGAGTGGTATACTTTAACCCAACCTGTGTTCCAGCTTTCATCTTCGTTTAAAGCTTGAATGAGCGCCTCTTGCAGCGAAAAGTCCATCACACTGGGTAAACTTGAAGTATAACCGTCGCTGTTATTTTTGCCCGCTTGCCAATACGATGCAATTGCTGGATTGGTAGTCCACTCTTCACCAACAATATTAAACGCTGGGTATTCGCTCATAATTGCTTTGGTCCAATTGGCTAAAAAAGCTTTGTCTGAGTATGAATATGTATCTACTCGAATACCGCTTAAATTTGCATACTCAATCCACCAAATGGTGTTTTGAATTAGGTAGGTTGCCAACAAAGGTTGACGCTGGTTTAAATCGGGCATGGTTTCTACAAACCAGCCATCGCTAAATTGACGTTTATCGAACTGGCTGGCGTGAGGGTCTTGAATGGTTTGCCTTGCATGACTAGTGGCATGTTTACCATTGGCGAACTCACCATTAAAATTAATCCAATCAGACGTTGGCTTGTCATTCATCCACACATGCTCAGAGCCAAAGTGATTAAGTACAAAATCCATCACTAAACCAATCCCCTGTTGCTGCGCTTTATTTGACAGCTCTTGGTAGAGTTCATTACTGCCCATGCGGGGATCTATATTATAAAAGTCAGTAATAGCATAACCATGGTAAGAGTAGCTTGGCATATTGTTTTCAAGCGCTGGGGTTAACCACAATTGAGTTACCCCTAAATCATTTAAATATGGAAGTGCATTGATCACCCCTTGCAAGTCGCCACCGTGGCGCCCGCCTTTACTTTTTGGATCAGCGGCCTCTAACATGCCTGCTGCGGTGTCGTTACTGCTATCGCCATTTACAAAACGGTCTGGGTTAATTAAATAAAGGGTATCTTGGCTGTTAAAGCCTTTACGCTTGGCACTATTGCTGCTGCGAGTATGTAACGGGTATTCAAAGCGCTCACCCGTTGGGCTGGTAAACACTAAGTCACCAGGCTTTGCTTGCGGCGTTATTTTTAGGTTTAAAAACGCATAATTAGGGTTATCTGTTTTGCTAATACTGATTAACTTAACCCCATTGTAGGGGATTAATTGCCACTGTTGTTTAGCAATGTTTGGCTCATGCAACATAACTTGCAATGCCTCATTTTGCATGCCAACCCACCAATTTTGTGGCGATACAGACATGGCCTGTGCCTTTGTTGCAGTAAATGGTATTGCAGTAAACAATGTTGTAGCAAACAGTGCTTTAATTAGCTTTTTCATTTAATTATTTTTCATCCTAGATAAAAATTCACTATGGGAAGGGAGTTGTTCAACCGTGTGGTTAATCAAAGCTTTTAAATCAGAAAATAATGCGAGCAGCTGCTCATCAGTTAGGGCGTTGGCTAATGGGTGATAATCATCTGCTTCAAGCCCCTGACCTATCATTACTTGCTGCCACGCTGGCTCGGAAAAAAGTTCGTCGTCTTCTCGAATGAGCTTGCCTGTTTGCTTGAACAAGGTTATTTTTTGTTGCAGCGTTTCGGGAATACTCATTTGCTGACATTGACGCCAAAATGCGCTATCTGTGCGGGTGGTAAGCTTATAATGTAAAATTATAAAGTCGCGTATGCGTTCTATTTCGGTTTTACTTTGCAGGTTATATGTAGTTACTTGCGAGTGTTTAATCCCATTATGCGGAAACAACTTAATTAATCGAATAGCCGCTGTTTGAATTAAATGAATACTGGTTGACTCTAACGGCTCTAAAAACCCACTTGAGAGTCCAATAGCAACTACATTTTTATGCCATTGTAAGCGTCGGCGCCCCGTTTTAAAACGGATCACCCGCGGCTCTGTTATTGCTTTGCCGGGCAAATTAGCGAGTAATTGCTGCTTTGCTTCATCATCTGTTAAATAGCGGCTCGAGAACACTAAGCCGTTACCAACTCTGTGCTGTAAAGGTATTTGCCATTGCCAACCAGCATTTTGGGCAATAGAGCGAGTATAAGGTACTGGCTCATTCGCTGATTCACTTTGCACTGCTACTGCGCTGTCGCAAGGTAGCCAATGCGACCAGTCTTCAAAGCCTGTATTTAAGGTTTTTTCAATTAATAATGCACTTAGCCCGGTGCAGTCAATAAATAAGTCGCCCTTAATTACTGAGCCACTCTCAAGTGTTAATGCTTGTATATCACCTGACTGCTGACACTGCTGCACGCTTTTTATTTTACCTTCTACACGTTTAACACCGCGCTGCTGCGCAAGTTTTTTTAACAGTTTGGCATATAAGGTTGCGTCAAAATGATAAGCATAATGTAACCCTGGTAATTGGGTATTAGGCAAATTACGTAAATGGGCGAATTTACCTGCTTTTGCCGCTTGGTAGTTAACAGAAAAATCCCACAAGTCGGGGGCGTGGTTTTGCTGTTTTGCTTTTAGCCAAAAGTGATGAAACTCACAAAATGGAAAATCTTTACCTATGCTACCAAAGGCATGCATGTATTTATGATTTTGCTCGCGCCAGTTTTCAAACTCAATCCCTAATTTAATCGTTGCTTGAGTGGCATTAATAAACTCATGTTCATTTATGCCCAACGCGCCATTTAAATGCGAAATTGGCGGAATACTCGCCTCTCCTACGCCAATAGTCCCTATTTGATCAGACTCAACTAAGGTGATGTTGATCACGTTACCCAATACTTTATTTAATAAGGCTGCCGTGATCCATCCTGCAGTGCCCCCACCGGCAATTACCACATTTGTTATTTTATTATTCATTTAGTTTTCACCATGGTTGTTGAATAAACCAGTATTGAATGTGATATAAAAAAGCCCTTGTAAAGCAAATCACAAGGGCTTTTCAACGCTAAATAAAACTAGAGTTTATAACTAAAGCCTAGTAAAAATGTACGGCCATAATCTTGGTAGTCACGTATTTGTAGGTCGTTATCGCCTTGCAGCGATACAAAAGGTTCTTCGGTAATATTTTGCACTTGGAAGGTAACACTTAAGCCAGCTAAGCTATCAAAACCGCCTTCGCTAAAGTCATAACCTAATTGTGCATCCCAAATTGTTTCGCCTTTGATATCAACTTGAGTGGTTTCAAAGCCTAAACCATATACGTCACCTTTAAAGTCACTACGTTTGCGCATACTGGTACGTGCTTGAAAACCGCTGTGCTCATAATAAAAGGTTAAGCTGTCGATTTGGTCTGATAAGCCTGGTAACTCATATTCGTTACCATTTTGATCACTCAAGTCTTGCTCTACACCTGTATGGCTAGCAATTAAACCAAAACCTTCTAGGCTTGGATGAAATACGCTAAATGGTAATGATAAAGATAGCTCATAACCCCAAAGGTCGCCTTCACCGCCATTTACTTTACCTGAGCCTGTGCCGGTAGAGGTAGCTGGAATTTCACCTGTAGATGGGTCTGCAACACCTGTCATATCTACATCATAGGTACCATCAAAAATCCATTGCGTAATATCTTTGTAGAAGAATGCTGCAGCAAAGTAACCTTCTGCATCAAAATAGTTTTCGTAGCTTAGGTCAAAGCCTGTTGCTTCTTTAGGCTCAAGCTTTGGATTACCACCCGAAATGCTCCAAAAATTACCGTTATCGTCTGGTTGTGTTTGGCTGTAAGTGGCATTTATTGATGCATTCATTTCATCAAGACGTGCGCGCGAAATTGTTTTTGCTGCACCAAAACGTATTGTTTGCTCTTCATCAATTGCAAACGATAAGTTTATGCTTGGTAAAAAGTGGCTATAGTCATGGCTAACATCGGTAGGCGTTACAACCACTAAGCCATTAACTGTATTAGCAGCAGAGCCTTGTGATGATTGATCTGTTTGTACATAACGCGCACCAATATTACCCGTTACCGGAATTGAGCCAATTTCTGCGTTAATATCTAGCTGTGCAAATACTGCAATTACTTCTTCTTGAACAGTCCAAGATTGCGTTTTGTGCTTTTGGTTTGTAAGGCTTTCTTGTAATAGGTCGTAGTAGCCATCGTTTACTAAGCCGTTTGTATCGTAGGCAACCATGTTACCCATACCAATAAAGTCTAAGCTAGCAGACCCTTCACGGTATTGCTCAGGAATAGCCAACATACCTGGATTAGCAAGCGAGAAGTCTTTTAAGGTCATGTAATACCCTTCAGACAACTTACTTTTTTCGCGATCCCGATATGAAACACCAAAGCTTACTTTACTAAAATACTCATTTTCGAGTGCTTTGCTCGCAGCAAGCTTTAATGTTTGTAGTTCATCGTTAATTTCTGGGGCGTTAATAAAGCCGTCTTGTGCTGTGTTTTCATAAGCAGTGCCCGTTAAACCGTATTTGTCGTTAAGGGCTGAACTCGCTCCCCAAGATAACGGGCCGCCTAATTGAATAAGATCATAATCACTGTAATCTAATTCATGACTAAATTGCGCGCCAGTATTGCCACCATCAAAGGCATAACCTATGTTATCAGCAACGCCGTTTGCATCGCCACGCCCTGTACCAGAGTAACTTTCGATACTCCAAATTTGACGTTTTACTTCAGATACACTGGCATCAAACTCTAACGACCATGAATCATTAATATCGTATTTAGTGTTAAAACCAAATTGCGTTAGCTCAGCATTACGTTCTTCATAATCGTTACGAACGACAACTCGTTGCCCTTGTGTAACTGCACTGGTGATAAAACCAGACGACTCATCTATTTCAGCGCTTGAAGCATCTATTGTGCCTTGGCCCCATGCAAAAGGTACTTCTATACCACGTAATATCTTCTCATCTGAAAAATCAACATAAAGCGCATCAAACGTCATGTTTAAACGATCAGTTGGTGCGGCTTCAAGTACAAACATTGCTGAATCACGTTCAAGTGTTGATGAGCGCACATAAGGTTTTGCACCACCTAATATAGAATATTGCTCGCCAGCTGCTTCAAATTCAGGGTAGCCCCATGAGTTCCATCGTTTTTCTTGGTTTGGTGAACTCATTTTATTATAAGCAAACGCAACACCTATGGTGTCATCTGCAAACTGGTCAATGTACGAAATTGTGCCGCGATAACCACTGTCGTTGCCATCAGGGTTTAATTTATCAAAACCTGTTTGCTCTAATTGGCCATTAAACATGATCACACGCTCACCTTTACTTAAAGGCTTAACGGTTTGCATGTCGATTACACCAGCAATACCTTCTGCATCAAGACTTGCATTAGGCGTTTTATAAACGGTTACACCGCTCATTATTTCTGATGGGTACAGGTCAAATTCAACACCACGGTTGTCACCAATAGAAACTTGCTCGCGACCATTAAAGGTAGTGGCACTTTCATTTTCGCTAAAGCCACGCACACTTACACGACTTGCTCGGCCATCAAGACGCTGCGCGGTTAAACCCGGTAAGCGTGCAATAGATTCTGCAATAGATGAGTCTGGTAATTTACCAATATCTTCAGCAGAAATTGACTCTACAACCTGTGTAGAAAAACGTTTGGTGTTTATTGACTCAACTAAACTGCCACGAAAACCTTTAACTTCGATGATTTCAACATCTTCTTTTTTTATTGTATTTTCTTGCGCGGCAGCAGTAGCAAAGCTTGATAAACCAGCAGCTGTTAATGCCAACGTTAATATACTTGGTTTGAACATAGACATGATGTTTTTCCCGTTACCCATATTGTGATCCTCGCTTTGTTTGAGTGATAGTCAAACAAAGTGAGCTAATTTTGTTGTCAGGATTAATGTTAACGCTCTCTTCATTTTATTAACAACTTTATGCATACGTATTCAACACTTGCACATTGACATCATATTAACATAAAAACAACCTGAAACACCATAAGTCATTGTTTTTTATTGCTTTTTGTAACTTTACATTAATTTCTTAATAAATTTAGTTAAGTAATTATATTTATCAATAAATGGCGCAAGTTGTTAAATGTAAACTGAATAAAAATAACCATATTTAAGCTGATCCCTGCTCTGTATACGCTTATTGTTGGGCGTACAATTGGTAAGACCAATGAAGTATAGAGGCGATTAACTCAAGCCATTGTTAATAATGATTAAAATAAGAATTAACCTATAAATCAATTTAAAAACCTTAATTGGTAAGGTTGTTTTCTCGCTAATTTAAAATATTTAATTGGTTTTTAGTGATTTTTTTAATACTTAAAAAGTGTGTATTTTACTGCATACGTATGCAGTATTTTTACAGAATCACGGGCTTCACGTATGCTTTTTAGAAATATTATATGGTGAGTTAACAAACCATATTTAGCGTAATCGAAATACGGTGTGCAATGACGGAGAAAAGCATGGCCCAACAGCAGTGGTACAAAGGTGCGGTAATTTATCAGGTTTATCCGCGTAGCTTTCAAGATAGCAACAATGATGGTATTGGTGACTTAAAGGGGATAATTAATCGCATTGATTATATTAAAAGCTTAGGTGTTGATGCTATTTGGATTTCACCTTTTTTTAAATCGCCAATGAAAGACTTTGGTTACGATATTAGCGACTACCGAGATATTGACCCAATATTTGGTGATTTAAACGATTTTGATGCGCTAATTGAACAAGCGCATGCCCGCGATATTAAAATTATTATTGACCAAGTACTCAGCCATACCTCTGATCAACACCAATGGTTTTTAGATAGCCGCGAAAATACCACTAATGATAAGTCTGATTGGTATGTTTGGGCTGAGTCAAAAGAAGATGGTACAGCACCTAATAATTGGTTATCTATTTTTGGCGGCCCGGCATGGCAGTGGGAGCCGCGCCGAGGTCAGTATTATTTACACAACTTTTTAACCGAGCAGCCCGATTTAAACTTTCATAATCCAGATGTTAGACAAGCTGTGCTTGATAACGTGGAATTTTGGCTGAAAAAAGGTGTAGATGGCTTTAGGCTCGATGCAATTAACTTTTGCTACCACGATGCGCAATTACGCGACAATCCTGCAAAACCAAAAGATAAGCGCCAAGGCCGCGGTTTTAGTGAAGATAACCCGTACGCGTTTCAGTATCACTATTACAACAACACCCAACCAGAAAACATCGAATTTATGCAAGATATTCGTGCCTTACTTAATAAGTATCCAGGTGCGGTTTCATTGGGTGAAATATCATCTGAAGATTCACTCGCTACTATGGCGCAGTATACCCAAGGTGGCGATAAGCTACACATGGGTTACAGCTTTGAATTACTCACTGATGACTACTCTAGTGAATACATTAGAACAACAGTGCAAACGCTTGAGCAGCAAATGACTGAAGGTTGGCCTTGCTGGGCGTTTAGTAACCATGATGTAGAACGTGTTGCGAGCCGTTGGAGCGACAATGGCGAAATTAACCCTGCCCAATGTAAAATGCTTACAGCCCTACTCGCTTCACTGCGTGGTAGTGTATGTATGTATCAAGGAGAAGAGCTAGGTTTGGGCGAAGCAAACGTGGCCTTTGAAGACTTACAAGACCCTTACGGAATTACATTTTGGCCTAACTTTAAAGGCCGTGATGGCTGTAGAACTCCAATACCTTGGGAAAATGAGCAAGTAGATTATGCTGGGTTTAGTGAAAATAAGCCTTGGTTGCCTGTAGACACAGCACACAAATCTCAATCGGTAGCAGAGCAAAATAGCGATAAAAACTCTATTTTAAACGCGTACCGTGAATTTATGGCTTGGCGTAAAACGCAAGCGGTGATGATTACAGGCGATATTGAGTTTATCCATACAGCCGAACCGATCCTGGCATTTTATAGAACACTTAATAATGAAAAAATGATATGTGTATTTAATTTAAGTGCGCAACAAGCAAGATTAAGTTTGCCGGTAGCTATAACTAAAGCGTATGACACGCTTTCGCATCACAATGCTACTTTGAGTAATAACCAGCTAATAATGAATGGTTTTGGCTGCTATTACGCCCAATGTAGCTAAAAGTCATTTAATATAAAAAAAAAGCCTGAGTACGCTCAGGCTTTTTTATAGCTTACAACTTAATGACTGCTAGTTTTACAGTTTAAATAATCGGTAAACGCAAACAGTACCCCTGAAACAACAAAGGTTAGGTGGATTACTATTTTAAATATAAGCTGATCTGATGAATATTGTGCTGAGTTTAAAAATACTTTTAATAATTCCACAGCAGAAATAGCAACAATTGCACTGATCAGTTTCATTTTTAAACCGGAAAAGCCAACTTTTCCCATCCAAGCAGGTCTGTCTTCATGGTTATTAGTTTTAAGCTTAGACACAAAACTCTCATAACCGCTAAAAATAACTATCATTAACAAGCCAGCTAAAAGCGTGGTGTCAACCAATGTTAGAATAGCAACTAACATATCTTGATTAGACGCACTAAATACTGAGCTCCCCATATAGTAAAGCTGCTTAAAAAACTTTATTAATAATACTATTACCGCAAATAATAACCCAACAAAAAATGGTGCTATTAACCAACGTCCATTAAATATAAAACACTCCAATACCGATTCTATTTTATTTGTTTTGGTTGGCTTAGAGCTTGATGATTCGTCCATGTATGATCCTAATTACCATTAAAATTTAACATTAACTTATTTCCTATTCTAATACAATGAGTTGAGCCTATTGCAATTTTAGTATTCCTTATCCTGACGATAAAAATATTTCGTTATCTTTTATTTCAAATTCGATTAAAAATCAGCATACCAACAGAGTTGTTCTGGCTTGGGTACACTTGTTTTAAATAACAATTGTCATAACATTTTTTAGGAATAAACAAATGAACAAAGCATTGCTAGCATTAATCGTAGCACCTCTATTTGCACTGTCTGCACTTAATGTGGTTGCAGAAGATGCGGCGGACGCTTCAGCTGAAACAGTTAAAGAATACACAGAAATGTGTGTTAACTGGGCTAAAGATGACGACGTAAGCAATGAAGAGCTTTATGGCTATGTATTAAAGTGCGTGAATGATGAGCTTGTATCTGAAGGCTACAAAAAGGTCTCTGCAGTAAAAATTTAATTAAGTTTATTGTCTAATTAAGTCTATTGCTAATAAAGCCGTTGCGAACACTTTTAATTAGATATAAAAAAACCGGAATCGACACTCAAAGTGTATTCCGGTTTTTTATTGCTTTCAAAAAGAGAAAAATTAAATACTTATATTAGTATTATTTATTCATCATCTTTTTTAGTTTTTGCTTTAGCCTTAGTTTTAGCAGGCGCTTTTTTGGCAGCTGCTTTCTTTTTTGGTGCTGCTTTTTTCTTCGCTTCTTCAACCCACTTACCCGCAACATAATGCGCAGTCCAACCGGTCGCTTTACCGTCGACTTCGGTCATTACATACTGCTCTTTATTTTTACGGCTGTAGCGTACAACAGCTAAGTTTCCATCTGGATCTTGTGCTGGTGCATCGGCTAAGTAATAAAACTTAGGTGAAATACGGTCTCTAAAGCGTTGTAACTCTTCAACCTTAGGCGCACGTGTTTCGCGCGATTTAGGGAAGGTATTTGCAGCCAAGAAAATACCTGCTGCGCCATCACGTAAAACAAAATACGCATCTGACTTTTCACATTCTAATTCGGTAATGTGAACAGGGTCTTCTTTTGGCGGCGCAGCTTCGCCGTTTTTAAGTAACTTACGGGTATTTTTACACTCATCGTTATTACAACCAAAGTACTTACCAAAACGTCCCGATTTTAATTCCATATCCGCGCCACACTTATCACATTCAATAAGAGGCCCGTCATAGCCTTTAATTTTAAACGTGCCCTGCTCAACTACATGGCCACTACATGCTGGGTTATTACCACATACATGTAATTTACGGGTTTCGTCGATTAGGTATGAATCCATTGCCGTTTCACAAATTGGGCAACGTTTCATTTGCATTAATGTTTCGGTTTCAAGATCTTCTGCATCGGCACTGTCTGCGGCAACTGCTTCATCGCCCGATACTAAGTTCATCGTTGTTGTACAACGCTCTTTTGGTGGCAAGTTATAACCAGTACACCCTAAGAACACGCCAGTAGATGCGGTACGGATACCCATTTTACGGCTACAAGTCGGACATTCAATATCAGTTTCGACCATTTCATTAAGACGCATTCCGCCATTTTCAGGCTCGTCTTTCGCAACAGTTAATTGCGTTGAAAAGTCGGCATAAAACTTATCGAGTACTTCGGTCCAAATGCGCTCGCCTTCGGCGATATCATCTAAACGACCTTCCATTTTGGCGGTAAAGTCAAAGTTCATTAAGTCTTCAAAATTTTCTACTAAGCGGTCGGTAACTATTTCACCCATTTTTTCAGCGAAGAAACGACGGTTTTCAACCCGTACATAACCACGATCTTGAATAGTAGAAATAATAGATGCATAAGTAGATGGGCGGCCAATACCACGTTTTTCAAGCTCTTTTACTAAACTCGCTTCGCTAAAACGCGCTGGCGGTTTAGTAAAGTGTTGCTTAGGGTCAAGTTCAATTAACGTTAATGTTTCGCCTACTGTTACTGCAGGTAAAGACTGATCTTCTTCGTTCTTTTTACGAATAGCAGGCTGTACTTTAGTCCAACCATCAAAGCGTAGCACACGGCCTTTGGCTTTTAGTTGGAAGTCATTTGCTGCTACCGTTAATGTCGTTAAGTCGTATTCTGCAGGTACCATTTGGCACGCTACAAATTGACGCCAAATTAGCTCATATAGTTTTTTAGCATCGGCATCAACCCCTTCAATATGCCCCGAAAGCACAGTTACACTAGATGGACGAATTGCTTCATGCGCCTCTTGTGCATTGCCTTTTGAGCTATAATTAATAGGATCTTTAGGTAAGTATTTTTCACCAAATTGCTCTGTTACATATTCGCGACACATAGCAACCGCATCTTTTGACAGATTAGTTGAGTCGGTACGCATATAGGTAATGTAACCGCCTTCGTACAAGCGCTGCGCTAGCATCATGGTTTTTTTAACGCCATAGCCTAAACGTGTACTGGCTGCTTGTTGCATAGTTGAGGTGATTAAAGGCGCACTTGGGCGACTTTTACTTGGTTTTTCGTCAACGCTTATAACTTTATATTCTGCATTCTCAAGGCTTTTAACTGCTGCGCTAGCCTGAGCTTCATTTACTGGCTTAAATGGCTTGCCTGCTTGTTTGGCTACTTCTAAGCGTAACTCTGACTCAGCATTTTTAACGTCAGCATGAATATCCCAAAACTCTTCAGGTATAAACGCTTTAATTTCGCGTTCACGCTCAACGAGTAAGCGCACTGCTACCGATTGAACACGTCCAGCCGAAAGTCCACGTGCCACTTTTGCCCACAGTAAGGGAGATACCATAAAACCAACAACACGGTCTAAAAAACGACGTGTTTGCTGCGCATATACCATATCGGTATTAAGCTCACCAGGTGTTTCGAATGCTTGCTGAATTGCGTTTTTTGTAATTTCGTTAAAAACTACACGCTTATATTTTGCAGGTTCACCGCCAATAATTTCTTGAAGGTGCCAAGCAATTGCTTCCCCTTCTCTATCCAAATCCGTTGCGAGATATATTTGGTCAGCGTTTTCGGCAAGCTTTTTAAGCTCTTGTACTACCTTTTCTTTTCCTGGCAGTATTTCGTAATGTGGTTCCCAGCCTTTATCAGGGTCAATGCCCATACGCGCGACTAAGTTAGAATAGTCTCGTTGCTTTTTATACGCTGCTTTCTCTTCAGGTGGTAATTTACGCACTTCAGCCGGCGTTTTAGTCGCTGGCACTTTGTTTTTTCCAGAACCTGAAGTAGGTAAATCTCGCACGTGTCCAATACTGGACTTTACGATGAAGTCATTACCTAAATATTTATTAATTGTTTTAGCCTTAGCAGGTGACTCTACAATTACTAGCGATTTGCCCATAGTTGCCTATTTCTAACCAAGTTTTTTAAAATGTGTTTAGCCGACATAAGCGGCACGAATATTTATAGGTATATCTACAAACACTAATTGTTACAAGCTTTTAATACAAACTTTTCAGTTTTAAGCGAATAAACGAACAATTTCTGCGTTTAATTTAAACAAACAGGTGTTTTTAGAGTAATTGATGGGGAATATATAGAATAGAAACAAAAAATGCCAACCTTATGGTTGGCATTTTTCAATTTAGTTTTTATTTACTGTCAAATATCGCGATACCTTTTTTAACTGTTTTAGTACTACCCGACTGAGTTTTGAACTCGAATGCTATAGATAGTATGCCATCAAACTTATCGTTACCATCGGCTTCTCGTGAGATCCTAACATCTGAATACATTGGCGTATCGCGGTTAGTATTCGGAACCACATCACTACTTTCAATGATGGATAAGTCACCATTAGTAGTTGAAAGCGAAATAGTTGTACCTGCTGGTAATGGATTACCAAATTCGTCAGTATAATGGATACGAACTGTGATGCCGCCTAAACCAATATCTACTTTTTCTGGTACTGAAGGATCGGTCCCATCGTATGCCGGATTATCGACACTCACCGTAGATAAATCGATTGCATCAACATCACAACGCTCTATGGTATCTGAGGTTTCGAAATTACCCGCAATAGAAGCGGAACAATCTGCCGGCACATAAACTTGATAAGGCGCTGGCAATATATTGTTAGTTTTTAATACTGAAAAACGCAAATATGGATCATCGCCTGACATTACTAGCTCAAACTGCTTGCGTACTTCAATCAATTCGCGTGAACATTCGCCTGCCGTACTAGCCGCTTCACTACATAATAAACCATTGTATTTACCATCAGCTAAATTATAAATCCCGTCATTATTTAGGTCACGCCAAGTTTCGTTATGGCCACCACGTGAATTGAGTTCTGAACACGCATCACTTGCTGGATCATTAGCGTCACCGCAATTAACTTTATCGAACGAGGCATTTTCATTATGGTCAATAAACGCTTCTGGTAAGTCGTAACTTGCATAGTATTCACCGATATCAAATAAGCCATTTCTGCGTTGCACTGTCGCTGTTGACTCTTCATCAACAAAGTTTTCTTGACCTTTTGTAACAGCCAGAATGCTCACGCGACCACCCATAACAACACCATCGGGACTATTTTTAGCGCGCTTAATACCATTAATACACGGCGCTGCAGAGCCAAAGTAAGGGTCACAGTTTACTAACCCTGTTTTTGGGTTAATTCCTTCTGTTGTTGAAGGATCGTTGTCAATTTCGCCAATACGATTACCCCATTTCTTTTCATAAAAAGGGCGGTCGCCTTGTGATCGCCAAGTAACAACACAGGTCGCATCATTTGTTTTACAGGTAACTTCATTACTTGATGAGCCTATAACGCCGGCTTCTGCTAAAATGGTGGCTTCAACACCGTCGCCATTATAGTTATTAAACTGGTCACCAAAAAACACCGTAATATCAGTAGTTACGCCATTATAATTTAATGAATTTGTATTGAATATAACTGGGCTCGCATCAAAACTATTTTGATCAGTTACTCCAGATGCCAAAGTTAATTGTGATGAAACTGAGCTAATTTGCTCCGATAGTGGTACTAAGTTAAGTGTACCTTCCGGACAAATTGCATTATTTGGATCCGTTTGGCAAAGTTCAAAATCATCAACCCAACAGGTTAAATCATCACCTGCAGGTAAATTGCTTACATCAACTTTAGAAATGTAACAGGCTTTAACAACTAACGGGCCTGGAACTATACCTGACGTTACAGTAGTTTGGACAAAGCCATTACTATCTGTGTTGCCACTTAACGATGTTAACTTAGCAGCACCAATTGAATCGGTTAGTTTAAAATCGATACGTTGTTGTGTTGATACAATGCCGTCTGCATCTAACAATTTAAATTTAACAATAGATTGTGTTGGCGCACCGCCTTCACCCGGAGGAAGCGCTATAAATGTTTCACTTACATCAACAAATTGAATTGACTGCACCGCTGAGGTTTCTACTGGGATAGTCGTCGCTATAGTAAAGTTTTTACCGCCAGTTTCTACCGTGATATTAATATCGTCATCAATGCTACAGCCTGTTGCACGATACGTGGAGGTCGCGATACCACCAGAAGATTTAACCGAGGCGTCTATTACTGACTGACCACTAATAACACAAGTTGAACTAAACTCAACATCCGTCGGGGTTAAATATAAATTGCCTGCTTCATCACGCAGTGTTACTTCGATAACTGTACTGCCGCCTGCTTTTAAAGGAATAACATTTCCAGCAGCATCTTTATTTAAACCGTTGTTAACCTCAAGGGTTAAATCTGCAATCCCTACTGCAAAGTTAATGGCTGCACTTTCACCTAACGATCTCGCTGTTACAGTTCCTGCACCGCCTGTATTTCCTGGTTGTAATTTAAGTAATGCAACACCAAAATTATCGGTAAGTGCTGTACCAGAAGAGGGCAATACTGACCCTAAGTTAGTCGATATATTTACTAGTGAACTCTTAGTACCTTCGCCACTTTGCTCATCTGTTACCTCTATAAATAACTCACCTAACTCAGAAGATGAAATAGTATTCGCTATTGTACATCCAGATGAAACTTGAGTTGGATCGAGCTTAACCGCATCTCGATTATCATCCCAGCCAGGCAAACATCCGGTTAATAATTTAACCGATACCGAAAAGCGTGCCAAATTAATTGGGGCAGAGTCACCCGATGAATAAAAAACGGCTGTATTACTTACTGAAGCTGAATTACTTGATGTATAACTAGCAACAACTTGGCCAGCACCTTTAAAGTTACCACTAGAGAGTGTTACACGTGCTTCGCCTGCGCTATTTGTAATCGCAGTACCAAGATCTGGAGTGATTTTGCCAGTAAACTTAGTTGTAAACGTGATCAGTTGTTCACTAAGTGCAACGCCATCATTTTGTAACGTAGCTATTACTGTGCCTGGATTAATTGCAGTGACTGGATTAGTGTCTGAAAACTTTTCACCTATCTTATCAACAATATTAACCGTTAGCGTGGTGGAACCAGACACGCCAGTATCGTCGCCCTGACCTCCTGTTGATTGAAAAGCAAAGGTCCCCTCATAACTCTCACCATCAACAATGTATGACGCAGTAACTTCACCAGCTCCGGCATCTACGCCTGCAGTTAATTCCACGGTAGCAATACCATCATTTTGTGTAAGTGCTGACAAAGGATTCAAATCACCAATATCGTCAACAAGGGTAAAAGTAATTCGTTTACCGGCAACCACTTCACCATCTCGTTTTAGTGTAGCCCGTAAATCTAGCGCAGAGGCCGCTGTAACAGTATTCGATGCGCTGCCATCCTCTTGGGAGTAGCCTTGAAGTGTAACGGCGTAGGTGGGTACATCAGGTGTTGTTCCTCCGTTACCATCACCTATACTGCCCTCCTTTTCAAGTGAGCCACCACCACCACAAGCTGTGATAAAAAAGCTGAGCATCATAATGCTTAGCAGTCGTGTTAAAGGCATAAACCTCTCCCTAGCGTTATTATTATTAACTTTGTATTGTTTACCTCATGTTAACCTATAACTTAGTCTAAAATCACAGTTTTTTGATACTTTCTTTGATAAAAAAATTTAAATTATTAATAAATTTTTCTGTATAAATATTTACATGCTGGTAGGCTGTGCCAAATTTATAAAAAATAGATTGGAAATATGTCGAAAATACGTTCAATGAGCTTAACAACTCGCATAATGATAGGCATGGCATTAGGTATTGCCGTAGGCTTTTTATTTCAAGCTATATTAGCTGGTGAAGACGATTACCTAATACCACTTGGGTTATTCTCTTTGCCAATTAAAGCTTTTTTTGTTGATGGAATTTTTCACATTGGTGGGCAAATATTTATTGCCAGCTTAAAAATGCTGGTTGTTCCTTTAGTATTTGTATCTTTAGTGTGTGGCACATGTAGCTTAAGCGATCCTAAAAAATTAGGCAGCTTGGGTGGTAAATCAATTGGTTTATATTTAATTACCACAGCCTTAGCTATTACTCTGGCTATTACTTTGGCTTTACTGTTTAGCCCTGGCGTAGGTATTGACTTGCCAACAGATGCAAGTTACGACGTATCTGAGGCACCTACCTTAGCGCGCGTTATTATAGATATGTTTCCAACCAACCCTTTTGAAGCTATGGCAAAAGGTAATATGCTTCAAGTTATTGTTTTCGCATTACTGTTTGGTATTGCTATGGCACTTAGTGGTAATGCAGGAAAACGCGTAGCGGTGGTTTTTGAAGACCTTAATACGGTAATTTTAAAACTAGTTACTTTGTTAATGAACGTTGCGCCTTACGGGGTGTTTTTCTTAATGGCAAAGTTATTTACTACCATAGAGTTAAACTTAATTGTTAGCTTGGCTAAGTACTTTTTTGTAGTGGTTGCCGCTTTATTATTACATGCGTTTGTAAATTACAGTTTGTTATTAAAACTATTGACTGGTTTAAACCCTGTAATTTTCTTAAAGAAAATGAAACACGCCTGTTTGTTTGGTTTTAGTACTTCAAGCTCAAGTGCAACTATGCCAATTACTCTTGAAACAGCCACTAAAAAACTCGGGGTTAATAACTCTGTTGCTTCATTTACTATTCCGCTAGGTGCAACCATAAACATGGATGGCACTGCCATTATGCAAGGGGTTGCCACTGTATTTATTGCACAAGTGTTTAGTGTTGATTTAACCATTTCTGATTACTTAATGGTAATTTTAACGGCTACGTTAGCGTCTGTTGGCACGGCCGGCGTACCGGGTGTTGGCTTAATTATGTTAGCAATGGTACTTAATCAAGTAGGCCTACCAGTAGAGGGTATTGCAATAATTATTGGTGTAGATAGATTGCTAGATATGACCCGCACTGCAGTTAATATTACGGGTGACTGTATGGTTACCTGTGTGGTTGCTAAATCTGAAGGTCAGCTAGATGAGTCTATTTATAATGACCCAAATGCAGCGAAAGATTTAGAAAACATAAGTAAATCTATGAATTAGTAAATAACTTCGCATTAAAAAACCCTTGATTAATTCAAGGGTTTTTTATTGGCCAAAGCTAATTAAGCTTAAAGTAATCCACTATTTATGGATTTAATGATTTAAACTTAGAAACTAAATTAACCCCTGCCTTATTAACTGCACTACTAAAGCCAAGTGCTAACTTGTCACTTAAACCTTTTTTAATCTTATATTTAATCTTATAAATTTGACGCTCATCTTGTTGTTCAAGCAAAGCATCATCACTGGTTTTTATAACATCCACCAAGCCTTTCTCTATTGCTTGAGTTGCAAACCAATGCTCACCTGTAGCCACTGAGCTTATATCTAAACTTGGGCGCTGTGTGCTTACGAAAGTTTTGAATAAGCCATGAGTTTGCTCAATTTCTTCACGAAACTTTTCACGCGCTTTATCGGTGTTCTCGCCAAATAAAGTAAGAGTACGTTTAAACTCCCCCGCAGTAATTTGCTCAAATTCAACATCGTTTTTCTTTAATATTTTATTAAAGTTAGGTATTTGCGCTATTACGCCAATCGAGCCTACAATAGCAAATGGCGCTGCAATAATTTCATCAGCAACACAGGCCATCATATAACCACCGCTTGCTGCTACTTTATCTATAGCAACACTCAAAGGTATACCTGCATTTTTAATGCGCTGTAACTGTGAAGCTGCAAGCCCATAACCATGTACTACCCCACCTCCACTTTCTAAACGAATAAGTACTTTATCTTTGCTCGCATCTGCAATAGAAATAATAGCGGTTATTTCCTCTCTTAAACTCTCTACTTCATGTGCATCCATACTGCCTATAAAGTCAACCACATATAATCGCGGTTTTGGCTCTTTACTGTCATTTTTTTTATTATTTGCCTTAAGCTTTTTTTGATGTGCTTTAAGTTCTTTTTTACCTAAAGTATTGTGTAAAAAGCTTTGTTTAATATTATCTAGTTGCTCAGAAATATTATCTATTTGTATTTCACCCTTTTTAGCTTTTGGCTTAACTGCCGCGCCAACTATCAGCATTAAAATGATGGCTATAGCAATAACAAAAGTAACCGTTTTAGCGAAAAACAAACCGTATTCGTATAAAAATTCCAACACTTTTCTCCATTTATAAATTTCAGCTAATTTAGCATGCTTTTTAACAAAAAAAAGCCACTAAACAGTGGCTTTGGTTACTTAATTGCGTTGTAAGCTATTAATCGGTCACAACATCACTATTTGTAATTAACAACAAACGACCACGAGCGGCTAAGTAAGTTGCAATTTGCAATTGCATTTCAGAGTTAGCAGCAAAGCTACCTGCAGCATCCGATCCCGCCTCTTCACTAGGCGCTGGTGTTAATACTGAACCATGATGCCCTTTTGTAAATTTAACTAAATAGCTAGACGGCGTGGCACTAGATGCTTGTGATGTGCTCACTGTTTCTAAGCCCATAAAGTTTGCCAGTGGTAAACTACCTGCAAGTGGATTGCTAGCAACACTTGGAGGTATAACTTGGTCTGGCTTATTGCCTGCGCCATCGCCCACTACCACGTTCATATATACAGGCGTTTCGAGTGCTTTAACGGTTGCGGCATAATTAGTTGGGTCGCCACTATCTAGTGCAGTTTGTGCTGCAAAAGCAAATTGTGTCATTACGCCTTTAATATTTGCCAGCTTACCCGTTTCGCCAGCCATAGTTAAAGCCGTTGCATATTCGGTGTAACCACATGATAGGAAATCTTGCATATTTGGCAGTAATACACCGCAGTTAGAAATTGCATCACCTTGTAAAAATGCATTAAATTCCGTTGCTTCGGTTGTACCTGCTTGTGATAACACCGAGCCTTGAATAAATGGGCCAAACGCAGGTGATTCTAGTAAGAAACTGGCAATACCACCGCCGCCACTTGCAAGCGCAACTGTATTAACGTTAAACAGTGGATCAAGTGTTTCAGCCATTGGGCTATTTGCTTGGGCAATAAACGCCGGCGCTACAATTGAACCCAGTGAGTGACCAACATAGCTCACATCTTTACTGTTTATACTTGTATCATTAATAAAGTTTAGGCCAAGACGCAAGCCTAATAAATCGGCGCTTGATTGACGTAAACTATCACGGGCAACAAGCAGTGAGCTTAGGTTCATATAACTAAGTACTGAACCTGTGGTTGCATTAAAGTCATCGTTACCGTCTGCATCTACGTCAATTCCTCGCTCGCCATGGCGCGGGTGATCAATTGCAATTGTGGCAAAACCCTGAATAGAAAGCTGCGCCGTTAATGTCAGCATGGTTTCTTTATTGGTAGTAATACCGTGCTGCATAATAACCACAGGCCAGCCACTTTCAGGCATAGCAATAGGTGCTAATTGTAAACTTGCGCGCACACCATTAATTATAGGCAAAATAGGTTTAGTCACTTGCACTGGCACATTGGCCATACTTTGCACTTTAGGAATTGAATTATATTTGGTTAAATGACGCGTGCTATCTAACCCTAAATCACGTAATTTACCACCGCTTAATGCGGCACATGCGCCGTCATTTTCACTAATTGGATCAGTAGGAAATGCAGCACCTGCTTGTGCTTTATAACCCAATACAGCAACTGCGTTATCACACATGCCTTGCCAATAAGTGTCGTTTAAATCGCTAATTTCTTTACCTGTAGGCGTACCTAAATACATAGGCAACATAATGCTACCTTTTTGGTATTGCACACCTTGAAAGGCATCACTAACAGTAACACCTTGTGATTGAAATACTTGCTGTACATTTACCATTGGCTGAGTAGGTACAGTAATTGCTGGTGTCGGTAAATTTGGATTTTGCAGGCTCGCTGCTAATAACTTTTTAATTGTACCAAGCACAGGGCCTGCCGATTGCATAGTCATTGCAGCAGAAAAAATAATTTCATCTTTAGTAATATTGCCTGAACTAACAACCACATTTTCGTAGCTATTAACAGCCCCCTGTAGCGCTAGTTGTGATGGCGTAATTAACGGCGCTTCTTGTTTTACTGTAGCGTAAGTAGATGACGGCTCAATAGCACGCCCTTGTGAGTCTTTGAGCTCTGTGGTTAATACATTAATATAAGAGCTGCCGGCTTTAAATGGCTTAAGTGGAATAACCGCCACCGCATCACCAGATGCCTGGGTGATAAAGTCCACACCAAATTGTAGTTCACCTACTAATTTACAGGCAGCACCTGCAGGTGCTTGTGAGCATTGTTCATCTGTTAAACTTGCTCCCATTATTACTTCAAAAATACGTACTGAACCTGGTGTACCTGCAGAGGTGGCATCTAGGCTTACATTTGGTGGGAAAGTTAAATCTATTTTAAAAGGAACTTGAGTAGACCAGCCATCAAGCGCACCTAGTGCAAGTTGAGGGTTAGCATAAGCAGCACGAGGAATTGACACATTAGCGTCATTTAACTCCCCAGGAATATTTAAAGTACCATCTTGGGTACCGCTCATTAATAAATCATTGGGTACAGATATAACCCCATTAGCGGGATCAAACTTTACCGTCGCCTTTGGGATAACTGTAACCGAATCGTTTTTAACATCTTCTAGCGTTTCTCCGCCGCCACAACCTGCAAGAGCAGCTGTAACCGAGAGTGAGAGTAGCATTTTTTTCATATTGTTGGCTCCGCACATATCTTATTTTTATAGTGTGTTTATTAAGTATATTAAGTTAAAACAATGTAATCAGTTTATTAATGAGACATTAGACCAGTTAAACTTAACGTAAACTTTCTACTTTCGCCACCTAAATTTACAATAAATTCGATTACTTAATGTTTTGCTATGTTAAAATCAAAAAAAATTCATCCATGGGTACTTTTATGAACACCTATCAAGCTGCTGAAAATGCACTTAAAGATAAAGTTATTTTAATCACCGGCGCAGGTGATGGAATTGGCCGAGTAGCTGCAATTACATACGCTAAATACGGCGCAACTGTTATTTTATTAGGCAAAACAACTAATAAACTAGAATGTGTTTATGATGAAATTGTTAAAGCAGGTTATCCACAACCGGCAATAGTCCCTATGGATTTAAAAGGCGCAACTAAGCAAAACTACCGCGATCTAGCTGCCACTATAGAGTCTCAATTTGGCTGTCTTGATGGTTTATTAAATAATGCGGGCATTTTAGGCACGTTAGGGCCACTTGAGCACTTTTGCTCGTCAACTTTTGAAAACATAATGAAGGTTAATGTCACCGCGCAAGCTATGATCACTAAAGCGCTGTTTCCGGTACTGCGCAAATCTAAAAATGCATCCGTGGTATTTACATCATCTGGCGTGGGCCGTAAAGGTCGCGAATTTTGGGGGCCTTATGCTATTTCGAAATTTGCTGTAGAGGGCATGATGCAAACATGGGCATGTGAAGTAGGTAAAACCAATATACGTATTAATTGTATTAACCCTGGTGCTACACGCACTTCAATGCGCGCTAGTGCTTATCCTGGTGAAGACCGAGATAAACTTGCAACACCTGAAGACTTAATGCCTACTTACTTATATTTAATGAGTGATGATTCGAGTAATGTGAATGGCGAGTCGCTTGACGCTCAAGTAAAAAAATAGCTATTACTCTAATGTAGATACAAAAAAAGCCGCTCAAAATTTTGAGCGGCTTTTTTAATGCCTAACTAATTTAACCTGAACTCTGGTTAAGAGATTTACTAACATATTGAATCATCGTTATATTTAATTTTATTTTCTCTAGCCAGAGGTTTTCAGTGAAAACAAGGCGAATTTACGCGTCAATAGCTGGCCTATTGCAAGTAAATTCAACGCAGTTAGCGCTGAAAATAGCTGCTTGAGATAAGTTTATTATCCGGAGCTCAGGTTAATTTAACTAAATAGCAGGTTACTTACGTTTAGTTGGTTTAACACGCTGATTGTGCTTTTTAACCGCTTTACGTATTTGGTTTATTTTGGCACGCTTATCTTTGCGTTTTTCAGGCATTACAGAAAGCTTAGTTTGTGTTTCACGTCCTAACTTAACTGTTTTACGTAAATAGTTTACAGTGTCTAGGTCGTATTCAATCCAACCACCTTGTGGTACGCGCTTATCCAGCTCTAATTTACCGTAACGAATACGAATTAGGCGAGAAACTTCCACCTCTTGTGATTGCCATAAACGACGAACTTCTCGGTTACGTCCTTCATTAAGCGTTACATTGTACCAACGGTTTATACCTTCGCCGCCCATAGGGTTAACCGTAAGAAACTTTGCTGGGCCATCTTCAAGTTCAACACCACGGGTTAAGTTTTTAATGGTTTCTTTGGTTACTTCACCAAATACACGGGCTGAGTATTCACGTTCAACCTCGTAACTTGGGTGCATGAGTCGGTTTGCTAATTCACCATCGTTAGTAAATAGCATCAAGCCTGCGGTATTAATATCTAATCGGCCAACCGCAATCCAGCGCTCGCCATCAATACGAGGGAGTCGGTCAAATACAGTACGACGACCTTCAGGATCTTTACGCGTGCTTAACTCACCTTCAGGCTTGTTATACATTATTACGCGACAAATTCTATCCGCTTTTTCTTCAATTTTTACTGTATGGCCATCAACGCGAATTGAATCTGTTTCTTCAACACGATCGCCTAATTTAGCCACTTTGCCGTTAACGCTAACGCGGTTTGCATCAATGTATTTTTCCATTTCACGGCGTGAGCCTACGCCAGCACGGGCTAGGACTTTTTGTAACTTTTCACCTTGTATAACACTCATTCGGATGGTTCTCTCACAGAAGGATCACTTAATAACTGGTTAATTTTACTTTGCTGTTGCTCTGGCAAGGCAGGTAAATTATCTAAACCTGTTATCGAAAAATAATCTAAAAATTGTTTAGTAGTCGCATATAGCGCCGGCTTACCCGGCACTTCTTTGTGGCCTACCACTTTAATCCACTCTCTTTCGAGTAGTGTTTTAATAATATTTGACCCCGTAGTAACACCACGCACTTGTTCAATTTCGGCGCGTGTAATTGGTTGCCTATAAGCAATTAGCGATAATGTTTCGAGCAAAGCACGCGAATATTTGGGCGCGCGTTCTTGCCATAAATTACTTAGCCAAGGGCTTAAGCTACTACATGCCTGAAAACGATAACCACTGCCTACTTCTACCAAACGAATACCACGGGTCTGAAAATGTGTTTGTATTGCTGTTATTGCATCGTTTATACGCACCATAGATATTGCTAAATCGGCTAAAACAACATCCTTTAGATGACGTTTACTTAATGGTTTGTCAGCAACAAAAATCGCCGCTTCAATGATCTCAATTAATTGCTCATCACTAACTCGCCGACCCACCATAAACGCTCTTAAACTAATAAACACACACAGCCAACTATTATGCCAGAACTACAGCAAAGTAGGAAAACATATCGAGCAATTTAGTAAATCAAAGCCACAAAAAAAGCCAGTGCACAGCACTGGCTCCTTCCTCACACTTTAAAATGGTGTGCTTAGCTGTTATTGGCGCTTTTAAGTGCGTCGTCTTCAGCGACTGCATTGCCATATTTTTTTATGTAAGTTACAAATTCACGTTTGCTAACACGCTTGTCTTTATTTACATCCATATAGCCAAAGTGATTTGAAATATCATCATCGTCTGCTTCTTCTACCGAAATATAGCCACTTTTATCGTTATCTAAACTCGAGAAACTGCTTTGTATTTTATCAAATTTAGTAATATCCGCTTTAAATGCTGATTCGCTTACTTCACTGTCTGTGGCAACTTTTCCGGTATTTAATTGCATGTACGCATTAAATTCATTGCGACTTATTTGATTATCCATATTGGTATCAATATTTGAAAAGTGTTGCCAAATATTATCGTCATCGGCTTCAACTTTCGAAATAAAACCATCACTATCGTTATCTAAACTTGCAAAGTCACTATCAATTTTATCTAACCCTTGGTTAGATGCACAAGCTGCTAAGCTTAACGTTGCTAAAATAGTAGAGGCTAATGTTAACTTTTTCATAAGACGTATCCTTGTAGTTAATTAATGTCACTTTAACTAATACAAGTTAAATGCCAAAAACACTAACCCCTTAAAATCAATTAGTTACAACTAAAATATAAGTAAAAAACTAACGTAATACATTATAGTAATGAAAGCTTTGCTTCATGCCTTGTAATTTTTGCAAAAATATTGGTGTAATACCGGACATTACAGCGAGTGTTTTTACACTTAAAAGTTCAGCCAATAACTTCCTTGTTTCGGGCGTGTTATGTAAGTGTATTTACTGATATAATTTAACGCATTATATAGAACCAATTTTAAGGTATATGCTATGAAAGTGATTTCTTTCAATATCAATGGTCTGCGTGCGCGTCTTCATCAATTACAAGCTATTATCGACAAACATCAACCCGATATTATTGGCCTACAAGAAATTAAAGTTCATGACGAAGCGTTCCCACTAGAAGATGTACAAAAAATGGGATATCACGTTTATTATCATGGCCAAAAAGCCCATTACGGCGTAGCTATGTTATGCAAAAAAGAACCTAAATCGGTATTTAAAGGCTTTGCCACTGATACTGAAGAGTCACAAAAGCGCATGATCAGTGTTACCGTAGAGCAAGACAATGGCCGTGATTTAACGGTAATGAATGGTTATTTCCCGCAAGGTGAAAACATTAATCACGAAACCAAGTTCCCATATAAACGTCAGTTTTATAAAGATTTAATGACCCACCTGCAAACAAATCATACCCCTGATGAAGACGTGATTGTAATGGGCGATATTAATATTTCACCTACCAACCTAGATATAGGTATTGGCGAAGTAAATGCTAAACGTTGGTTAAAAACCGGTAAATGTTCTTTTCAACCGATAGAGCGTGAATGGCTGGCAACATTACTTAATTGGGGCTTTAAAGACACCTTTAGAGAGCAAAACCCAGAAACCAGCGATCAATACTCGTGGTTTGACTACCGCTCAAAAGGGTTTTTAGATAACCGTGGCCTACGAATTGATGTTGTACTTGCAACACATGAGCTAGCCGCGCGTTGTATAGACACAGGTATAGATTACGAATTACGTGGCATCGAAAAGCCATCGGATCATGCCCCTATTTGGTCTGAATTTAAATAACCCTATGCTTAGCCTCCCAATGCAAGGGCTACTTTGGGCCCTTGTAATCGCTATAAGCTTATTTAGTATTGATAAAGCGACCTATAAAGCACTCTACAATGTACCCATACGCCAAACAGGAGTACTTGCATGTGCGTTGGTGTTTGCTGTTTTATGGCGCATTAAAGCTGGTATTTTAACGGGCCTTGATTTACATATTTTAGGTATTACTGCAGCTACACTTATACTCGGTTGGCGTTTAACTATTTTAAGTAGTGTTCTGGCAACGGCGCTATTAGCCGCATTTGGTTTAATTGAGTTTGAGTTACTGCCAGTGCAATTGCTTATTGGCGCATTTATTCCTATTTTATTGAGCTACTTGGCTTTTATTGTTAGTTATCAGTATTTACCGCGCCACTTTTTTGTTTATATATTTGTATGTGCGTTTATTACGGCTGGGTTTATCGCCTGTATAAAAATAGCTTTAGGGGCATTATTTTATCTTGCTATTGGTCAATATAGCTGGCAACAATTAGCAGATAATTACGTTTACTTAAGCGCTATTATTTGGCTGCCAGAAGCCATGTTAAACGGTATGGCTATTACAATTATGATCACTTATCGCCCACATTGGGTAAAAACTTTTTACGATAAGGACTACCTAGGCTCATGAGTCTTGAATATAGCTGCCCACTGTGTAGCAACTTACTAATAAAAACAGCTAATATGCTTCGCTGTGAAAACAACCATAGTTTTGACTTTGCAAAAGAAGGCTATGTAAATTTATTGCCTGTACAGCAAAAAAACTCAAAACAACCTGGTGACTCATTAGAAATGGTGCAAGCTAGGCGCGCTTTTTTAGAGCGCAACTATTATGCCTTTTTACAGCACGAACTTGGCCAAATTATTAGTAATATAGCAGCTAATAATATTATTGACTTAGGGTGTGGTGAAGGATTTTATACCCAAGCTTTAGCTAGTAATACCCAAGCTACTGTGTACGGGGTTGATATATCGAAGGCGGCGGTAAAATATGCGGCAAAACGCTACAGCAATTGTCACTTTAGCGTGGCATCCATTAGCCAAGCACCTTTTAAAAGCTACTTTGCCGATGTATTGGTCAGTGTATTCGCACCATTATTTACTCAAGAACTAGCAAGACTTGCTAAACCCGGTTCAACACTCGTAGTGGCAAGCCCCGGACCTCAGCATTTAAAAGAGTTAAAAGAGTATATTTACTCAAGTGTTAATGAACATACACAAATAGAAGTACCTGCAATGTTTACACAAACATCGCAAACACTCATCACTGAGCAAGTTACCTTAAACTTTAGCGACGTTAAAAACTTAATAATGATGACACCATTCGCGTGGAAGTTCAGACCCGAGCACTGGTTAGCACTCGAAGAAAAAGGTGAACATAATGTCACCTTATCGTTTTATATTACACAATTCACAAGAGATAAAAGCATAGCTGTTGCGCACATATAAAGGCAACAGGCGCTTAAAATTGCTCTTTAGTGAACGTTTTGTCCATTTTATCAAACATATCGTTAAGTAATTCTTCAAGCTCCAAGTAACGGGGCTTTTTTTCGCTACGCTGTGCTTGATAGCCATTAGCCACCATTTTAGCATAAAGCTCGTTATACCAACGTTGCATGGCAGGCTCTAACTCGGTTTGCGCTCTTTTTCCTAACCATAACAAACCTTGTAAAGGGAGCGATATAAAAAAAAGCGCGCTTGCAATTGCTTGCGGTAAAAAGTCAGAGCCAAGGTAATTTAACTGAAAAAATAACGTTAGCATGGCTAATATTGGCATTACCGTAATCGCCAACTCTGTCGCCTTTATTACTTTAAACTCAGCAAACAAAGGAGCTAATTCTTTTCGCATTGGCCATTTTTTAGCGTACACACGCCCTATTTGTACTTGCGACATCACACTTTTTTGCATCATGACTCCTCATACATAATATCAACACTACCAATAATATTGGTTGTTATCATGATAGTGTAACACAAATTATTTTATATGGAATTTTCATAAAAACGCACTAAACGAGTAAAAAATCACTCATACTTTAAGGCCTTTTGTTTGAACAGGTTTCGTCTCAATATTAATACATACGCTGTTAAGTGCTAAATGGATCTTTTCTAATCTAATAATTTTAAACATTATAATCAGTACGTTAAGCCACTTATACGCCACAATTCCCACAGTTATCCACAGAAAATGTGGACAACATAATTAACCTCACTTTTGCTAACGTAACCACAACTAGCTTAGTTACTGTTACTGCTTTAATTTAAGGTTAATAATCTATACTATAACCTTATAGTTATTGCTGTTCGTCGGGCTTTTAATGTCAAAAAAAACATTACAATTGCATAGTACAGTCGATACCGATTATATATTAGTAAAAAAACACACCGTAGATTTAGCTATTACCGCTTTGAAAAAAGATGGCTATAACGTAATTTTTGAGTGACTTATGAAACCGCAAACAATAGATTATTTAGCTCAGAATAAATTACCTCGTCATGCCATTAATATTACTAGCCCATTTTCAGGAAAAGTAATAGCACTTAACGAACACCCCGAACCACTTTTTCGCTTTGGCACATTAGGCCCAGGTATTATGGTACAGCTAAGCAACCATAAAATATTAGCCCCGTTTGACGGCACTTTGCTGCAGGCAAAAAATGCCGGCACCGAATTTATTTTACAAGCTAAAAACGGCCTAAAAGTACTGATTAATTTAACTATTGCGAGCTCGCAACACATTACCCATACCCACATAGCTCAGTTAAATGGTAGCAAAATAAGTAAAGGCCAACGCCTTGCTTATTTTGATTTACGCGAACTTGATACACCTATGCTAGCAAGTTTAATTTTGCTCAATGGCCACAGCCTAGGTACATTTCACTTTTCACACTTGCAGGTAAATGCGGGTGTCGATACTTTATTAACTATTATTAAAAAGAAGTAGATTTATGATCACCCTTTACGGCATAAGCAATTGCGACACTATAAAAAAAGCTAAAAAATACTTAACCGATAACAACATTGAGTTTACTTTTCATGACTATCGCAAAGATGGCGTAAACGAGAGTATGGTTAGCAACTTTGCTGATAAACTTGATTGGGAGCAGCTTGTAAACAAGCGTGGCACCACTTATCGCGCTTTAAGCGATGATGAAAAACAAAGCTTAACTAGAGAAAAAGCGATACCGTTATTAGTTGAGCAGCCTGCAATGATAAAACGCCCTGTACTGGTTAATAATAACGAGTACCACTTAGGTTTTAAAGCAGCACAATACGATGAGATTTTTAAATAATGACAAATGACGTAATCGCTCTAGCGCAAGCCTTAATACAACGCGAGTCAGTAACACCTGAAGATGCTGGCTGCCAGCAAATGATGAACGATAGATTGCAAGCAGTTGGCTTTAACATCGAATCGTTATTTTTTACCGATACCTTAAATACTTGGGCACGCAAAGGGACGCAATCGCCACATTTTTGTTTTGCCGGGCACACCGATGTAGTTCCCACAGGCCCTGAGAAAAACTGGCAGTACCCGCCATTTTCTGGCCTAGTTGAAAATGGTTTATTACACGGGCGCGGTGCAGCCGATATGAAAGGCTCATTGGCAGCTATGCTGGTTGCTACTGAGCGTTTTGTAACAAAGCACCCAGACCATAAAGGCTCTATTTCTTTTTTAATTACTTCAGATGAAGAAGGCCCATTTATAAACGGCACTACTCGGGTAATTGACACCCTTGAAGCTCGCGGTGAAAAAATAGATATGTGTTTAGTTGGCGAGCCTTCATCTCGTGATGTATTAGGCGATGTAGTTAAAAATGGACGCCGAGGCTCACTTACCGGCTTTTTAACTGTTAAAGGTATACAAGGGCATGTGGCATACCCGCAGTTAGCGCAAAACCCTATTCATTTAACTACCCCTGCACTCACTGAGCTAAGCCAAACAGTATGGGATCACGGTAACGAGTACTTTCCCGCCACTAGTTTTCAAATTTCAAATATAAATGGCGGCACTGGGGCCGGTAATGTGATCCCCGGGGAGTTAGAAGTACAGTTTAACTTTAGGTTTAGTACTGAAGTTACTCATACGCAATTACAACAACGCGTTAACGCTATTTTACAGCAGCATAATTTAAATTATGAATTAAGCTGGATTGTAAACGGCCAACCGTTTTTAACAGAGCACGGCCCACTGGTTGACGCCACAGTAAAGGCAATTAAATCGGTAACCGGTTTAACAACAAATCTAGAAACGACTGGCGGTACATCAGATGGGCGTTTTATTGCTCAAACCGGCGCTAAAGTAATTGAGCTTGGCCCGCGCAATGCCACTATTCATAAAGTAGATGAATGTGTAAGTACCGATGACTTAATTGCACTGTGCGATATTTACGAGCAAATTTTAGAAAACCTACTAACGTAATGGACTCAAAAAAAACAACCACAATGTGTATTACAGGACAAAGTGATACGCATTTAACCCAAATTCAAAATCATCGTTTGCACTGCAATATCGTTAATGATTTTTTAGCACTGCAAAGTGCCGCAAAAACAGCAGGGTTTGAGCTTACAATAGCTTCCAGCTTTCGTGACTTTAACCGCCAAGCGGCTATTTTTAACGCTAAATTTTCAGGTGCACGCCCTGTTTATAATAAACAACAGCAAGTTGTTGAATTAGATAACTTAAGCGATATAGATAAATGTATTGCCATTATGCTCTACTCTGCACTGCCTGGCGCAAGTAGACATCATTTAGGAACAGATTTAGATGTGTTTGATAAAGCGGCAGTGAGTGATGATTACCAGTTGCAACTCACGCCCGATGAATATCAACAAAGCGGCCCATTTGCCCCACTGAGCGACTGGCTAGATGCTAACTTAGCACTATTTGGGTTTTATCGACCTTATCAGCATGACTTAGGTGGTGTAGCCCCCGAGCTTTGGCATATTAGCCATATTAAGCAGTCGCAATTACTGGTTAATATGCTTAGTCTGCAAGTACTGCATGAGTGTATAAGTAATAGTGACCTATTAGCCAAAGAGGCTATTTTAGCCAACTTACCCATGCTTTATGAGCGCTTTATAATAAACGTTAGCCCTGTTTAACAGGGCTGTTTTTTATTGAGCGTAAATACCAGCACTGCCCCCAAAATAACACTGCTGGCAACTATAAATTGCACGGTTAACTGCTCAGATAAAAACACCACGCCCGCAATGGCAGCAAGCACAGGTACACATAGCTGCACCACTGCTGCTTGGGTGCTTTTTAATTTTGGCATTGCCGTATACCAAATACTGTAACCAATACCTGAAGCTATTGCGCCACTGGCACATGCAAGTAACACCCCTTCTATGCGGATACTTTTTATATAACCCATACCTATTATTAGCAATATAGGCAAAGCAACTAAGCTGCGAATAAAGTTAAATGCAGAGGTTCTCAGTGGTGATATACAAGCTTTGCCTCGTATACTATAAACACCCCACGCTATGCCACTAATGGCCATAAGGGTCGCTCCAAATAATGAAGGTATTGCTGCAGAGGGCAACATTAAATAAACAAAACCGGCAAAAGCGCTTATAAATGCCAACCATTGTAATAGACTCAATTGCTCTTTTTTATAAATTCCCCAGCCAATCATAGTAAGTTGTACCGCGGAAAATAAAACAAGTGCACCAGTGCCGGTATCAAGCTCTATATACGCGATAGAAAAACACAATGCATAAACAAGCAAACTAATACTACTTCGCCAACTTCCTGTATCTTTTAATATTTCGCTATTAAACGTACCGTTACGTTTTGTAGTATTAGTATAAAGCAGCATAATAATGGCTAAACATACAGCCCCGCTAAGTAAGCGAATAACAGTAAAGTTCCATGCATCTATATACCCTTGTGCGAGCGCCATTCTGCACAATAAAGAGTTAGCGGCAAACGCAATTAAAGCACTTAAAGTGTACAACGTTGTTTTCAAAAACAATCCTTAGCTAAAATAAGTACAGTTAACACTGTCAATTTAATGATTTTTAGATTTAGTTATTATAATAACATTACAATATTAATACGATTAACGCTTCGTTCACTGCTCGGCAGTTATGCTACGCTTTTTTACAATATTTCACATATTTTTTTAATGGGTGTATGTTAGTCTTATTAAGTAAATTTAAAGGAGTGCTCAGTGCGCCGTAGCTTAATATTTAGTTTTTGTTTTATTTTAAGTGGTTGTAGTACCATAGGATTTAGCGATCTATTTAATGACTATGCGACTCAAGTAACCCCTGTAAGACAAGCAATAGAGAGTAACAACATAGCGCAAGCGCAGTCGCTTATTGCTAAAAATAGTAGTATGCACAGTAGCTACTTACTTAATCAACTAGAGCAAGCGCGCCTTGCCGACTTAGCTAATATGCAAACCGATGCGCAAAGCCAATTTGAAAACGTTTATCAACAAGTACAAAACAAGCGCGAGGCTGCCAAAGTTCAGCTCAGTAGTGGGCTTGAACAAAGTAATGCTTTATTTACCAACGACTCGGCTATTACTTATATACCCGCCCCTTATGAAATGAGCATGCTGCATAGTTATAAAGCGCTTAATTACGTATATAAAAATGATGTTGAAGGTGCATTAGTTGAAGTTAGGCGGGCTAATAAAGTACAAGTAGACGCACTTATTCAAAATCAGGCAGCGCTAGATTCCGCTACAAAAGAAGCGCAGCAGCATTATCCAAGTATGAGCAAGGTTACCCGAGACGTTAAAAATGGCTTTCAAAATGCTTATACTTTTTATTTATCCGCTTTATTGTACCAAAGCAGTAAACAGTATGATGATGCCTACATTGACTATAAAAAAGCACTCGAAATACAACCCAACAATATTTATTTGCAACGTGATGTACTTCGCCTTGCTAAAAAACAAGGCTTTGATCAAGACCTAAGCGACTTTAAAAAGCGCTTTGGTGAGGCAGCAAATATACCGCCTGAACAAGGCGAAGTAGTTATATTATTTGAACAAGGCTTAGTGCCTAAGCAACACGAATTTAAATTACGTTTACCTATTTTTACCTCTGGTGGTAATGCACGTTTTTATAGCTTAGCCATGCCAGTTTATAAAGACAACGCCTATGTTCGTAGCATTAATAACATCAGTATTAATGCCCAAAACTTAGTATTAAGCCCGCTAGTGCACATAGAATCACTGGCTGCTAAAACGTTAGAAGATCAAATACCTGCCAGAATAGCGCGGCAAATACTACGTTTAGTCGCCAAAGAAAAAGTACGAGCCGAACTGGCTCGTAGCACCGGAGACGTAGGTAATATAATTGCGAACATTTATAACTTAGCCTCTGAGCAAGCCGATACACGTAGTTGGCTCACGCTACCAAATCAAATAAGTGTGGCGCGAAGTAGCTTAAACAGCGGCGCGCATTCATTAACCATAGGCACGCAAGCGCCAATAAATTTTACCGTTAGTAAGCAAAGGTTAACCTTAATTTATCTAACCTCTATAAATAACTACTTTAATTATCATGTAGTACAACTCTAGGAGCGATTATGAGATACATAATGCCATTATTTGCGGTTTTAATACTCAGTGCCTGTGCTGGCAAACCAGACACATCGGGTATAGCAATTGAGCAAGGTAATAAAACATTTAATCAGCAACTACGTGTTGATAACCCAGAGCTTGGTGAGAAACTAGCTATTAGTGACGTAAAAACACGTCAAACAAACCAATTAACTGACGTGGTAGTTACCTTAGCAAGCCAATATAAAAAGTCGCAATACTTACAGTATCAATTTAATTGGTACGACAAAGACGGCTTTGTTATTAAGGGCAATCACTCCCCTTGGCAAGCAATTACCTTATTTGGCTTTGCACAAACACAATTACCAGGCCTAGCACCCAGCCCAGATGCAGTTACCTTCTCATTAGCAGTAAGAGAAGTGTCTACCGATGCGCAAGAATTTAAAGAATAAAGGAAATAACAATGATCATACGTAAAAGATTCAAAACAGCTTCAACTTACGCGCTTATTGGTTTAAGTGCATTAGTATTAAGTGGTTGTGCAAATAAAGCGGTAGTTAGTTATGGCGACGCACAAGCCGTAGAAACCACTGACATTAACTTTGGCTCTACCGATTTACAAAAAGTAGCCAGCCAAATGACCGATTCACTATTAAGCTCTCCGGTTGTTGGCACCATGACCGCCAATAAACGCCCTGTGGTATTTGTTGAAAGAATTAAAAACAAAACCAGCGAGCACATTGATACCGAATCAATCACCGACTCTATTTCAACTCAGTTACTGCGTAGCGGAAAATTTAGATTTGTTGATATGACCCGAGTTGAAGCTATACGTGAGCAGCTTAAATTTCAAAACGAAGATGCATTAGTTAACCCCACGACTGCTGTGGCATTTGGTAAACAAATTGGTGCGCAGTATATGCTGTATGGCAACTTATCAAGCATAGTTAAATCCAATGCTGACAAATCAGACGTATACTATAAATTTACCATGCGTTTAATGGATATGGAAAGTGGCTTAGTTGAATGGGCTGACGAAACAGAAATTCGTAAAACGAAAGAAAAATCAACCTTTGGCTGGTAGTCAATAGGAGTTAATTATGAAAGCGATTACTGTATTAATGTGTACATTACTTACGATTAGCGCACCTGCATTGGCTAATTACGAGCGCAATAAAGCAGTAGCAGTACAACAAGTGCTATTTGGCGATGTGCAATCAGTGCGTAATATTACTGAGCAAGAGCTAGTACAAGATCAAAGTAGTGGTTGGAAAACATTTGGCGGCGCTTTGCTTGGCGGCGTTGTTGGTAATCAGTTTGGCGGTGGCAGCGGGCGTACTGTTGCTACTATTTTGGGCTCAGTGATAGGCGGCAATGTAGCGCATAATCAACAGCAAAAAAGCCATTACCAACAAACTCGTTTAGTAGAGTTATTAATACAAGTTGAAAATGGCGATCAATTTATGGTGGTTCAAAATCAAGACCAATCAATGCGCTTTAGCAAAGGCGATAGTGTAAGGCTGGTGTATTTAAACGATAACAGCGTACGTGTTGATAAAGCCTATTAATAGCAATTATATTAACTTTAGCATAAGTAAAAACGAGCCTAAATTGGCTCGTTTTTTGTGTTTTTTAAAAGTTAGGCTTGTCGGTAATCTTTAAAAAAGCGCTGCATTTTAGTCATCGCATCCGTTAAATCATCTTTGTTGGGTAAAAACACCAATCTAAAATGATCAGGCTCAGGCCAGTTAAATGCACGCCCATGCACCAGTAATATTTTTTCAGCTTTGAGTAAATCAAACATCATTTGCTCATCGCTTTTAATATTAAAGCGCGCGGTATCTACTTTAGCAAAAGCATATAAGGCACCTTTTGGTTTTACGCAGCTAATACCCTCTATTGCATTTAGCCCGCGCCACGCTATATCACGCTGTACATACAAACGCCCGCCTGGATTAATTAGGTTGTCGATTGATTGTACTCCGCCCAATGCTTGTTGAATGGCATATTGAGCAGGCACGTTAGCGCACAAACGCATAGATGATAAAATTTCTAGGCCTTTGCGTAAGTCACTCATAACCGACGTACGCCCACTTAACACCATCCAGCCCATTCTTAGGCCAGCAGCACGGTACGTTTTTGCTAAACCGTTAAAGGTAATAATAGGCACATCGTCGCACAGTGCACCAATTGAGCTATGCGTAATGCCGTCGTATAAAATCTTTTCGTAAATTTCATCACTTAACAGTAGTAACTTGTGCTCACGCGCTATGTCAATTAACTGCTGCAGTAAATCATCGCTATACACAGCCCCTGTCGGGTTATTTGGATTGATCAATACTAATGCTTTGGTTTTAGAGGTGATTTTACTTTTTATATCAGCAATATCCGGAAACCAATCTTGCTCTTCATCACATAAATAATGCACCGGATTGCCACCAGAGAGCTTAACTGCAGCGGTCCACAGAGGGTAATCGGGAGCGGGGATCAGCACTTCATCGTCATTATTTAACAATGCCTGCGTAACCATTTGAATCAGTTCGCTAACGCCATTGCCAATATAAATGTTATCTACATCTAAATTATATAAACCGCGTTGTTGATAATGCTGATAAATAGCCACCCGCGCCGAATAAAGCCCTTTAGAATCACAATAACCTTGGGCTGAATATAAATTGCGAATAATATCGCGGTGCATATCTTCTGGCATATCAAAGCCAAACGCAGCCGGATTACCAATGTTTAGCTTTAAAACTTTTTGGCCTTCGTCTTCCATTTTTTTAGCTTGGACTAAAACAGGGCCGCGAATGTCATAACAGACACCGTCTAATTTATGACTCATTTTAATTTCTGACATTACTACCTCTAAAGGGCACGAATAACCCTTAGAATAACTTAGTAAAGACGTAAAACACTAGTCAATTTAGTAACTTAATACTGAAATAAATTCATGTTTAATGCCTAAACCTACGCCTTTACTTATCTGCTTAACGTGATGCCAACCAGTTATTTAATAGCGTTTGAGATTGCGCCACTTGCGTCATTAACTGCGCTGATGCAGCAGTGGCTTGAGCTAAGTTATCGTTATTTAAACTTTGTTCAATTTCACCCGCTACCGCGGCCAAGCTATCGGCACCAAATTGAGCCGCATTCGACTTTAAACTATGAGCGTGGCGCACCGACGCTTCTTTGTCTTGTCCTATTGTGGCCAACACTTCTGAGCCTAAGCGCTCAAATTCCACACAACAAAAGTCGAGAGTAGCTGCAAATTGCTCACCTAATAACGATTCCATACTCTCTAATGCTGCTTCGTTAATACTTACTTCTGTCATATTTTAACCCTTAAAAACAATCTATACTTAATTAACCTTAATCTATAACACTCTATAGCTAAGCGTAAAAAAATCCAACTTAATTACCTTATAAATGTATAATTACTCATAATGTACCTTCACCAAAAGTAGTTTAAATGGCTCGCCCACTGTGTAATTTTTGTTTGTTCGCACTTAATACTTGTATTTGCAGTGCTGTAACCTCTATTAACAATAAAGTAAAAGTAATTATTTTACAGCACCCTAGTGAAGAAAAAGTAACAAAAAACACGGCTAAACTATTAAATTTATGCCTAGCTGATTGCCAAATAATCAAAGGCGAAAGTAATAACGACTTTGCGCAGCTTCGTGACCTACCTGCCAGCTCAACCGTTTTACTTTACCCTAATGAGCAGGCTATAAATTTAGATAATAACGACGCGCTAAACACACTACTACCTATTACGCATTTAATTGTTATTGATGGTACATGGAAAAAAGCCTATAAAATTTTACAGCTAAGCTCGCTACTGCAACGGTTTCAAACTGTAAGCTTTGCTAATTTACCTAAAAATCGTTACACAATACGTAAAGCTCCCCGCGAAGATAGCTTGTCAACGCTTGAGGCCGTTGCACATAGCTTACAGCTTATTGAACAGTTAAACCCTGCCCCACTTTATAATTTACTTGATGAATTAATACAAAAACAAACCCATCACATGCCTGCTCACGTAAAAGCACGTTACTTATAATTTATGATTAGTTTTTATAAATGATATTAGCGATGCGTAACTATCAAAATAGATTAAAACGCGGCTTTAGCCGTCAAGGTCCCGATTATCGTTTTGACGATCAAGTTGATTTTAGCGATATAAGAGACACTTTCGGTTTTAGATCTATGGTGGTAGGTAAATGGGTAAACAAAGAAGAGCGCTACATTAGTGCAAATTTAATTTATGATGCGCTTGCCGACTTAGCACAAATACTGCACTTACCACCTAAAGCAATTGGCCTGCGCGGTAAACTCAATTTTGCGTTTGGTGCTGGCGGACAAAAGCATGTACAAGCGCATTATAATGCAGCTAGCCAAACGCTTGCACTTGCAAAAAATGCCGGCGGTGGTGCGCTCGCCCATGAATGGTTTCATGCTTTTGATCATCATATAAGTGAGCATTTATTTGCAGCAAAACCACGCTTTGGTTTTGCGTCTAAACTGTGGTTATCAAACACGCCTAATTTATCGCATCCGCTCAATAATACGCTTAATGACTTTTACAAAAACGTGTTTTTAGATGCACAGGGCATTACTGCAAACCGATTTGTACAAACGTGCATTGAATACGATAAAGCAAAAAATATGAATTACATGAGTATGCCCGAGGAGCTAGCAGCGCGTTGCTTTGAAGCCTGTATAGCCAGCCACCCGCATATAAAAAATAGCTTTTTAGTCAGTGGGCTAAAAAGTAGTGATTTAATATACCCAGATGATGAGCACATTAACGCTGCAAATAAAGCGCTTAACCAATATTTTGAATTACTGGGTTATGCGCTTCATAAGTTAGATGAGTAAAGTGCTTTATTTAATCATTACCTGTCATCGCTAATACGACTTGCTACGGCACTGTTTTGATCTTTGTACTTAGCATCTTTACGCGTATTGTAAGGATTAGCACAAGGGCCTGTAAGTGTTTCAAAACTCATAGCACCAATTTTCATCATAGGTCTTAGTGCTAAAGGGAGTTTACCTGAGTTATAAAACTCTAAAACAATATTACCACTCCAACCGGGATCAATTCGATGCGCGGTTACATGCACCATTAAACCTAATCGTGCCAGCGATGAACGTCCATCTAGCCAGCCTACAATGTCTGCTGGCAGTGTTACTTTTTCATAGGTAATAGCCAGTGCAAGCTCGCCTGGGTGTAAAAAAAATGCTTCGCCTTCATCTAGCACAATTTCGTCGCTCATGATTGACTCCATGGCTTTATTGAGCTGATCTTTAGGGCCACTTAAATCTACATATGCTGCTGTATGTGCATGAAAAGTTCTAAATTTATTACCTAAGCGTAAGTCGGCAGTAACACCCGAAATCATCTCATCTGTGGGTGCAGGCTCAATAACAATACGGCCATCGTTTAGGTATTCTTTAATATGTGTATCTGAAAGTCTCATGGTGTATTAATCATCCGTAATCACAATCTCTACCGAGTTGTGATGCTGTTGATAGTAAAGCGTGCTGGCTATAAGCCGCGCTGCTGCGCTGTAAGTTTTGCTTATTGCTGCAGTGTTATCGCAAGCAATAAGTTTGCCCTGCTCAGAGTATTCTCGAATATCTATTGCAAGCGGAATATGTGATAGCACAGGAACGCCGTGCTTGTGTGCTAGTTTTTGTGCGCCATCTTTACCAAATATGTGGTTTGCCTCGCCGCAGTGGCTGCAAATGTAATGGCTCATATTTTCAATTAAGCCCAGCACTGGCACGTTTACTTTATTAAACATGGCGATGCCTTTTTGCGCATCGGCTAAGGCTAAATCTTGGGGTGTGGTAACAATTACTGTGCCACTTGCCGGTACTTTTTGGCTCATAGTAAGTTGAATGTCACCCGTACCTGGTGGCATATCAACAATAAGGTAGTCAAGCTCGCCCCAATCAGTTTCATTTAGTAGCTGGCTAAGCGCCCCCGATGCCATAGGCCCGCGCCATACAGTGGCGTCATCGCTGGGTACTAAAAAGCCGATTGATTGTGCTTTAATACCGTTTGCATCAAAAGGCTGTAACTGTTTGTTATCTTTAGTGATGGGCTCTGCGCCTACCAAGCCTAAAAGCATAGGGATTGACGGGCCATAAATGTCGGCATCTAAAATACCAACTTTTGCGCCTTCGCTGTGCAGCGCGCCTGCTAAATTAACAGCAGTAGTCGATTTACCCACCCCGCCTTTACCTGAAGCAATAAGCACAATATGTTTAATTGTTTTAAATTTTGCAGGCTCTTTAAGCTCTACCGTGGCCGACACAATTACTGCCACCTTGAGAGCGTTAGTAACATGCTCTGCCACCATTGGCATTTCCGACTGTGCAGCAAATGGCAAAATTAAAGTAATAGTGAGCGATTTATCGTCGTTTTGGGTGATATTCTTAATGAAGCTTTCATCAATACCCACAGCAAAAGCGGCACTACGATACGCGGCTAAAGCAGCAAAGATCGGTTGTTTTTGCACCGATTTAGAAGAGAATAGTTTCGACAGTCCAAACATAGTAATTAAATAACGTTTCTTTGATGAAAAGTGCCTCGGAATTATGTAACATTCAGGGCATTAACACCAGTCAATTAATACAAATCCACAAGCTGTTGCGTTGTTAGCGCTTAGCTTGTAAATAAATTAATGATTTTCATCCGTTCCTTAATAGGAACCGTCAATTCGGAATGATTATGGCACAGCGAAAGATCCTGATTACCAGCGCATTACCTTATGCAAATGGCCCTACTCACTTAGGTCATTTATTGGAATATATTCAAACTGATATTTGGTCACGTTTTCAAAAACTACAAGGCCACGAAGCCTATTATGTTTGCGCCGACGATGCCCATGGCACGCCTATTATGCTTAACGCGCAAAAGCAAGGGATCACGCCTGAAGAAGCGGTAGAAAAAGTAAGTATTGAGCGTCAACGCGACTTTGCCGACTTTAATATTAAGTTTGATAATTATCACAGTACCCACAGCCAAGAAAACAAAGAGCTGAGTGAGCTTATTTATAATCGCCTAAACGATGCAGGGCATATTAAAAGGCACACTATTTCGCAGTTATTCGACCCAGAAAAAGGCATATTTTTACCCGATCGCTTTGTAACCGGTACGTGCCCAACCTGTAAGTCTGAAAATCAAAATGGCGACAACTGCGACTCATGTGGTGCAACATATAGTCCTACAGATTTAATTAACCCGCGCTCGGTTATGTCTGGTGCTGAGCCTATTTTAAAAGACTCTGAGCATTACTTTTTTGATCTGCCAGCATTTGAAGGCATGTTAAAAGAGTGGTTACACTCGGGTACTATTCAGCAAGAAATGGCTAACAAGCTTGATGAATGGTTTACTGATGGCCTGCAACAGTGGGATATTAGCCGTGATGCGCCTTACTTTGGTTTTGAAATACCAAACGCACCAGGTAAATACTTCTACGTTTGGTTAGATGCGCCTATTGGTTATATGGCCAGCTTTAAAAACCTGTGTGATAAAAAAGGTATCGACTTTGATGCTTTTTGGGCTGCAGATTCAGACGCTGAGCTTTACCACTTTATTGGTAAAGACATTATTTATTTTCATAGTTTATTTTGGCCAGCAATGTTAGAAGGCGCTAACTTTAGAAAGCCAACTAACGTATTTGCCCACGGTTTTGTTACCGTAAATGGCGAAAAAATGTCTAAATCGAAAGGCACGTTTATTAAAGCGCGTACTTATTTAGATAATTTAAACCCAGAATATTTACGTTACTATTACGCGGCAAAATTAAGCGGCGGCATTGTTGATCTTGATTTAAACCTAGAAGACTTTGCGCAACGCGTAAACTCAGACCTAGTAGGTAAAGTAGTAAATATAGCAAGCCGTTGTGCAGGCTTTATTACTAAAAAGTTTGATGGCAAGCTAAGCGCAACCGTTATGCAACCCCAGTTGCTTAAAGAATTTCAAGCAGCTGCACCAAGCATTACAGCCCATTACGAAAACCGTGAGTTTAGCCGTGCAATTCGTGAAATAATGGCGCTTGCCGACAAAGCAAACCAATTTATAGATGCCGCAGCACCTTGGGTACTCATTAAAGACGAAACTAAACAACAAGAAGCGCACGAAGTTTGCTCATTAGGGCTTAACTTATTCCGCGTGTTAATTACCTACTTAAAGCCTGTACTGCCTGAAATGGCTGATAACGTAGAAGCATTCTTAAATGACGACCTTGCATGGGACGGCGTGCAAAATGCATTAGTAAGCCACCCAATCAATAAATTTAAACCGTTAATGCAACGTGTAGAAATGGACAAAGTAAATAAAATGGTTGAGGAGTCAAAAGAAAGCTTAGAATCAAAAGTGACTATTGACCCTAATAGCCCACTGGCTAAAGAGCCAATTTGTGATGAAATTGAATTTGACGACTTTGCAAAAGTAGACTTACGCGTAGCAAAAATTGCTAAAGCTGAGCACGTAGAAGGCGCCGATAAACTACTTAAGCTAACACTTGATTTAGGCGGCGAAACGCGCCAAGTGTTTGCGGGTATCAAATCGGCTTACGCTCCAGAGGATATTGAAGGTAAGCTTACTGTTATGGTTGCTAACCTTAAACCACGAAAAATGCGTTTTGGTATGTCAGAAGGCATGGTATTAGCTGCAGGGCCTGGCGGTAAAGAGATTTACATTCTTAACCCAGACGACGGCTCAGAGCCTGGCATGCGTGTAATGTAAGCTTTGCTTATAAATTTATATTTGCGTTAATATTTTTGTTAATGTAAAAAGCCGCTGAATTTATTAGCGGCTTTTTTATTAACCCAGCTTGTAGGTTATATTTATTTTAGCTAAATGAATAACTAAGCATTGCGAGCTAATATAAATTATCCAATTTATATACCTAATTTGTGGAAAGTACCCTTCACCGCTATTCCCATAAATCCAATATAAACCAATTAATGCATCGGCAATTGCCGCTAATACTAACCCTAAACTAACCAGCCATACTCCCAAAGGTGCGTTTAACCCGCAATATGTATTAAGCAGCACTAAACTCATTAATCCCACACTGGTTATAACAAAACTGTGAAGCCCGGTTAATAGCAGTACATAATAACCTGCCTCTGGAATATGCATAAAATAAAAACAAAGCAGCGATATTAATAGCGTGCCCCCTAAATAAGCAGCCACATAATATAATGGATACATAACTAAACTACGGCTCGCCAACAACACAGCAATAAAGAGTAAGCTGTATCCGGGTACAAAAAACCATACAGAGTCAGCTAAATAGTCGTGCTTAATTACCTCGTTATAACGGTAATATTGATTATTTAAATTAAAATTTACCACGTCTCCACAAATGCATAGCACTAAGGAGGCTATGCATAATAAGGCAATATAACGTTGTTGTTTGTTTTTAGTGTGTTTATATACCCAGCAGGTAATACTGGCGCTATTAAATAACAAAATAATTAAGGTTATTATTTCAATAGCTAAAAGCACTTTACTCTGTGGTGAAGGCCATAAACCATATATACCTGCAGCTCCCACAAAAAGAGCCGCTAACCAAGCTAAAAACGAAAGCGTAATGTGTTTATTCATAAAACAAATCCAGTAAGCTGTTTTACGTTATTGTTTATTTTTGTCAGGGGTAGATTCTGCTTTCATAGTTTGCATCTCTTTTTCTGCTTTTAGCTTACATACGGCCAACTGCTCTAAACGCATGCTTTTAATTGCTTCTAGCGGATCATCAAGCGGTTTACTTTGCTGCGATAATGCATATTTAGCACTGTCATCATTTTTAGTTGTCATTATTAGCTACCTTTTATGTAATTTATATTTTGGGTTTATCATCATTTAGCTAAGCTCTTTGCAGCTATAATTTATACAGTACTTAAATTAACCAGATATCCGGATAATTAGCGATAGAAAAGCTTGAATAAATTATTGCTCAGCTATACATTAGAACCCTCTAATGTACAAAGGTGTATTATGCGCTCTATTTTATTATTTACCAGCTTGGTTGTTTCATCAAGCGTATTAGCTAATAGCGACGATGCATACTTTGCTCGCAGCACTGTTAAAGCATTTTCAACTGATTTAAAAAATGTTTTAGTAAGTACCATGAAAGCGAGCGGGCCTGTTGCAGCAATTGAAGTATGCAATATTAGTGCGCCGGCTATTGCACTACAACACAGTGCGAATGAGTGGGAAATTAGTCGTACATCATTAAAAGTGCGCAATCCTAATAACCAAGCTAACGAGTGGTTAAATTCAATACTGCTCGATTTTGAGCAGCGTAAAGAAAATGGCGAACCTATAGCAAATATTGAACATCAAGAACAAAAAGCCGATGCTTGGTATTTAGTCAAAGCAATTCCTACTGGGCAGGCTTGCTTAGCCTGCCATGGTAGTGAATTAAAGCCTGAAGTAAAAAACAAATTAACTGAGCTTTATCCAAGCGATAAAGCGACTGGTTTTAATTTGGGCGATATACGAGGCGCTTTTGTTGTAAAAAAGCACCCTTAAATACTATTATTATTCAAACTGTTAAACCTCTTACCCTGAGTGCTGATTAAGTATTAATATTGGGGTTACCGCCTTATTTAACACATATTAAAGTAAGTGTTCTACAGGCAGGTAGCCAAATAACCAAGCCTGAAAACGTACCCAGGTGCTGGCCTCTGGCTCAGAGTTTTTACTTACCACTTTAGTGGGTGTAATTGATTCATCTAACCACAGTAAGTCGTGATTAAAACCCCACCAATTCTCAGTTTTAGTGACATCTAATCGCCATGCATGGCGAGGTAACTCTTCTAAAAATATATCTGCTGCTGTGCTTGCCATTTTGTCACTGTAAATTACAACACCTATTTCGGTATTTAAATTAATTGAACGTGGGTCTAAGTTCATTGAGCCAACAAAAAGCGTATTACGATCAAAAATCATTGTTTTAGCATGTAAGCTCGCTTTTGATGAACCAGCTAAATCGGTGATTTTTTTATGTTTTGTTTTATCTTTAGATTTAATTTTAGGCTTAGACTTAGACTTATACTTAGGTTTTACTGTAGCGCGTAACTCCCATAATTTAACGCCCGCCTCTATAAGTGACTCACGATAGTTTGCATAGCCGGCGTGCACAACGGGTACGTCGTTGGCCGAGAGCGAATTAGTTAAAATGGTCACATTAGCACCGGTATTAATCCAACGTTTTAAGCTTGCAACGCCTGCATCACCGGGAATAAAATAAGGTGAAACAATTAATGCTTCACTATGTGCATCATTAAGTAAATTACTTAATGCTGGGGCCATATAACCGGTATTATCATCACTCACATTCATTATTTTATCAGGATGATCGTATACTAATTCAGAGTTTGCCCAGTAAAGTGCTAGCTGTCCGCGTAGCAAATTATCAATAATATCCAGTGACTCTAAACGCCGTAGATAGGCTTTACTTTGCTCACTAGTATATATTTTAGCGAGTTGTTTTCGTACTTGTTCTAGTTTAGCTGCACTCGATGCAGGCGCTATATATTTAATCGCTACCGAGAGTGAATGATTCCAATATAAATCAAATGCAGTGGCCACACGCGGGGCAAATTCCCCCACGCCAAGTACATCTAAATCAGAAAAGTTAGTGTAAATATTGGCAGAAAAATAAGTATCTCCAATATTACGGCCACCAATAATAGCCGCCTGATTATCAACAATAAACGACTTGTTATGCATGCGCCTATTGATCTGTTTAAAATTAGTTAAAAAATCAACATAAGGTAAAGTGCGATTTGAAAACGGATTAAATAACCGTACTGACACATTAGGGTGTTGCACCAAGGCACTAAATAAAGCGTCTTGGCTTTCGTGGCCAAAGTCATCTAGTAACATGCGTACCCGCACGCCTCTATCGGCTGCACGAAGTAAGTAATGAGTGAATATTTTGGCCGTAGTATCGTTATGAAATAAGTAATACTGCACATCAATAGACATTTCGGCTTTTTCTATTAATAACAGCCTAGTTGCAAATGCATCAAGGCCATCACCAAGTAGATAGAACCCTGAGCTCGCAGGGTGTTTACTCGCCTCTAATGCTATGCCTTTAGCTAAGCTAGTATTTTGCGTTTTGCTAAATGCATAGCTAGGTTCGGCTTGAACCTTAGGATAACTAGCGCAGCCAAAAAGCATGCTTATAACCATAAATAAACAAAGGGAAATTGCCGATAAATATCGCATAAATGCTATCAGTTCTCATAATATGTGAGCCTAGTTATATAGGTGATTTAAATGATTATACTATTATTGGGCTGGTTTCTCGATAGTGTTAACTTTACTTGCCCTTTTTTTAACTGAGTAAATTGTAAAAGGTAGCATAATTAATTGATTTAATAAAAAACCAAATACTAGCCCAAACGCAATACCGGTAAAAGTAAGCGGTATGCCTAATTTAAAGTTATCAATAGTATTTTTTAATATACCGAAACGGGTGGGAGTAAACATATAAATTAGTTTTTCAAAAAAGTTACCCTGTTTAAATATAGTCATTCCACCTTCTAAATCTGCAAATAAATCAAGGGTTAACAGCTTTTGTTGTGCATCAGTTTTAACACTTGGCTCGCTATTGCGTAAGTGTCTATCAATCATTGCTTTAACACTGGGAAATGCATGCATTTGGGCGGTGGCTTTATAACCATCAACTTGCCATTTTGTTGCCTGATACAAGCCTGCTAAATGTTGCTGATAATGATCCGTAAGTTGCGGTACTTGCAACGCTATAATTAACGCAACAGCAAAGGTTAGCTTATCAAATATTCTTACTATCATGATTAATTCCCCTTAGCATTTGCGTATTAAAGTTAAAAGTCTATTTATAAATTTAATCTAAAAAGCGATCACTTATGTCCTCTGCTGGCAACCAACAAGCATTTGTACGCCCAAACCACTTATAACGTCTAGCACCAATAAAATCATAACCCCAATCTCGTAATGGCCGAGGTATTATGAGTAACACTTGCAACAACGGCCATAAACCCGATAACTGCCCAGCAGTACGAAGTGCCGCTGTTGACTTAAACCAAATGCCACTATCGTCAATAAGCACCACAGAACCCAGCTTACTTGTAGCTTCACTTCCCTGCTGCTTGAGTAAGTTTTTTGCTACAGTTGACTGCAATGACGCAAAGCGAAATTTTTTATATGGATCATGTTCAATCACAAAGCGTACCGAGCCTGTGCATAAATTGCATACGCCATCGAACAGTAATATAGGCGATTTTTTAGTCTTTAAGCTCATATTATTGACTCTGCTGAACAGGTGTTAAAAAATAGCAGGAATATCAAGCTACTATAATTACCATCAATTTACATTCGTTTTATTACTTTATGCAATACAACTCAATGGTATAACCCGGGCTTTTATTTAGCTGCTAAAATACAAACACGCTTATTCAAGCGCTTTTAATAATCGATCAGTTCGCGGTAAATAATAGTTATCGTAATCAAGCGATACAATTACTCGCTCTGCTTTACCTAACATTTCGCTACGCGGGATCAAGCCTATTACGCGAGAATCGGCACTGTTATCGCGGTTATCCCCCATGGCTAAATAGTAATTATTCGGGATTGTGATTTTATCAAACCCTGCTAATCGCGACGCTCTATTGGCTACTCTTATTGAGTGTTTATGACCGTTTAAGTTTTCAATTTTATCAAGTGAACCTAAATTACTGTGCAAACGAGCATAGTTAAGCTTTTTACCATTAATAATAAGCTCGTTATGCTCAAGCGACACAGTATCGCCAGGTACGCCTATTACCCGCTTTATTAAGCGGTTATCAGCTTTTTTTGAATCAAATACTATGATATCACCTGCTTGTGGGTCGCCTAACTTCATTAGTGGTATATGCGTAAAGGGTAAGCGTAAGTCGTAAGCCATTTTATTTGTTAAAACTCTGTCGCCTACTTCAATGGTGGGCCGCATAGAGCCTGTAGGTACTTCGTACCAATCGGCAACTGCACTTCTAAATACGCTCATTAACGCTATAAATATGATTAATGAACGGTTATTTTTCCAAAATTTAATCAGTGTTTTCATACAATATTCCCACCATTTTATCGACTAAAACTAAGACGCTAAAAATCAATAGCAGTTCAATTGCTAATGTAACAAAACATGTTTAAGGTGGGCTAAAGTACCAAGGTATAAGGTTATACCTTGGTTAAAAGTGCGGAGGGATTACTGATTTAACTTATCTTTTGCGGCTTGTACTTTCGAAAAGTCTAAACCTAACTCGTCTGTCGCTTCTTTAATTAAGTGCGGTTGAGTCATCACTACTGCCATTAGTTGCTGTAGTTTTTCAGGTGGTATACCAAGTTGTTGCACCATGGCCATTGCCATCATTGGGTTTTGCGTTAATGCTTCAAATAGCTCGGCTATTTGCTCGTCGCTAACATTATGATCTTTTAAAGTGGCGATAATTGGATTCATTATTAACCTTATTATGTGTGTTATAACTAAATTATATTGACTACCAGAGACATAAACAATGCCTATACATTACACTACTGGTTTATTCTACACTTAACACTACTTTACCGGCGTTTTCATTGCGCTCTAAAATAGCATGAGCCTCGCTTGCTTGGCTCCAAGGTAGCACTTTATATAAATTAAAATCGTAGCTTTTACTTGCAATATCGCTATAAAAACGCGCTACAAAATCATCTCTTAATGCGCGTTTAAACTCTATACTACGGTTTCTAAGTGTTGATGCATGAAACGAGATACGTTTTTGCAGTAAACGGGCAAAATCAACTTCAGCAAAACGACCATCTAAAAATGCCAGCATTACAATTTGGCAATCCATAGCCGCAACAGCCGCATTTTTGTTTAAATAACTACCCGAAACAGGATCTACAATTGTGTTAGCCGTTAGGTTATTAGCCTTCATATATTCTACAAAATCAGTGGTTTTATAGTTTATAGCATGATCGGCGCCCAGTGCTTTGGCATGTGCACATTTTTCATCTGAACCTGCGGTTATAACCACAGTTGCCCCTGCGCTTTTAGCCATTTGAATTGCAGCACCACCCACACCGCTTGCACCTGCATGAATTAACGCCGTTTGCCCAGCTTGTAATTTACCTAATTCAAACAAAGCACCAAATGCTGTTAAATATACTTCACTTATTGCAGCGCCCTCTCTCATAGACACGTCATCTGGTAACTCCATTAGCTGTTTGGCATCAACCGCAACATATTCACTGTAAGCACCACCAGCACATAAAGCAAAAACGCGTTTATTAAGCCAAATTTTATCAACTTTACCACCAATATCGCAAACGATGCCTGCGCACTCTAATCCTAATATTTGGCTGTCATCTTTTGGCGCCGGATACTTACCTTGGCGTTGCATACAATCGGCGCGATTTACACCAATGGCGGCTACTTTTACCAGTACTTCATGGCTCTTTAAAACCGGTTTATTGGTTTCACTAAATGCAAGTATGCCATCTTCATGAGAAATGTATTTCATTGCCACTCCTAAGCTTTATATAACTAAACGCTATTACTAAACGTTGCATAACTAAATTAATGTAATTTATATATGGGGATCAAAACACCTTATTTAAAGCGCCAACTTTGTTTATATGGATACACGTCGGGTAAATAGCCTTGTTGTACCTGTTGTTGGCACGTTTGCCAAAACTGGGCGTTAAATAAATCGCTGTGATGACTATTAAAAGCATTAAATGCCAATTCATTAGCACTAAAAAACACTTTAAATTGACTCGGAAAAATATCATTTGGCTCTATATCAAAATACGAGTCTGAACTTAGCTCTTCTAGCGCATTTTGCGTTTGCGGCACTTCTCTAAAGTTGCAATCGGTAAGTGGGCAAATTTCGTCATAATCATAAAATACTACCCGCCCCCAGCGCGTAACACCAAAGTTTTTCATCAGCATATCCCCAGGGAAAATATTAGCACCGGCTAAGTCTTTAATTGCTCTGCCGTAATCTAGCATCACTTGTGCAAGTGCTTTGCTGTCGCAATCATTTATATATAAATTAAGCGGGGTCATTTTTCGCTCAACATAAACATGTTTTAAAATAAGCGCCTTGCCCGAAATAATTAAACTGGACCCAATGTGCTCTTTCATTTGTTGCAGCAACTGCTCGCTAAAGCGGCTCAAATCAAACGCTAAATACCTAAACTCATGCGTATCTACCAGTCGCCCTACTCTATCGGCTTGTTTTACAAAGTTGTATTTTTCTTTTACTTGCGCTTTAGTGGCGGTTTTTGGTGCGCTAAATTTATCTTTAATTACTTTATAAACATGGTCTGAGCCAGCAATAGTAAACACTAGCATTACCATACCCGGTGTACCTGGCGCAGCCACATACTTAAAGCTCGCGGGGCTATTTTTAGTGGTATCTACTTTATAACGATAAAACTCTGTTTTGGCATGTTTTATAAAGCCAATCGCATTAAATAGCTCAAAGCGCTGTTTATGCGGCATAAGTACACTTAAGTAATCTACATAACGCGCTGGTTGGTCGGTATCGACCATAAAATACGTGCGCGCAAATCCAAATAGTAAACTTAGTTGGTCGGCGCCCATCATTACCGCATCAATTTTAAGCCCCTTGGGGGTATTTAAAATGGCAATAGCAAAGGGCATATTATCGCCATTTTTAGCAATGCATCGGCCTATTAAGTAACAGGCTTTGTTTCTATAAAAATGTGAATATGCATATTCTATATAGCCGTCGTTTAAGTTTATTAACTCATAAACTTGTCGACATTGTTGCTTAGCACCTTGCGTTAAAGTAGCCTGCAGGGTGGCAACATCTTGGTTTAAATTACTAAATGGCACTCTAAAAACCTGATTAGTGATCAGCGTTTTTATTGCGCTATTAAAGCCATGCTGCAATGAAATACGTTTAACTAAGCTGTCGTATGGTCGAGGTTGAGTACGATATTTAGCTTTTAATACAAATAAATGCACAGTACGTATTTTTTTATCGTCCCAAATAGCACCAAAGGTAGAATTAAAAAAAGTATGCGCTATTGGCTCGTTTTCATGATTTTTTACCATGTTGCCATAAATATTTTTAGCTAATTGCCAGGTCTGTGGACAACTTAACTCCGCGTAGGCAATAACCTTTACCGCTTCACTTACACTTTTAACTTGGCGCTCATACACTTGTAAACGCTCGCGCATAGCACTTTGTACCTCGTGATATTGTCGCTGTTCAAAGCGGCTTTGTGCGCCTAAGGTTATATTTAAAAAGGTGGCAAACATAGCTTCAAACCCAGCAAAAACGGCGCGCGCTAACTTAGTCGCAATCACATCTTGCACTGTACTATTTTGCAGTTTATTCGTTATTGTATCTGGCATATTTACTAGGCTTATTACGGCTATTATTTTTTAGTTGTTTACACCTTAGCAAGCAGGCTTTAATTTAGATAATTAATACAGTAAATAAATAAGATTGATTAAATGAATATAAGAAATGTCGATCTCAACTTGCTTGTGTACCTAAACGTACTAATAGACGAAAAAAGTGTTTCTAAAGCGGCTAATAAACTCGCACTTACCCAACCTGCTATGAGTAATGCGTTAAAGCGGCTGCGTGACTTATTTGACGACCCGCTTTTGGTGCGGGCTTCAGGCTCTATGGCGCCCACAGCAAAAGCGCTGGCACTAAAGCCCGAAATAGAGTTATTACTTAAAATGGCTGAAGAAATTACTCAGCCCACTGAGCTATTCGATCCGACAAGTGCCAAAGTAACGTTTAGAATTATGGCAAACGATTATTTAGAGTCGACGTTAATCGCCCCTTTTATAACTGAGCAGTTGAGTAAAAACCCAGGAATAAACTTTGATATACTCAGCCCAAGTGATGTAAATCTGCAAGATATGGAAAAAGGCACCATAGATTTAGCAATTAACCGCTTTAATGGCCTACCACGCTCGTTTCACCAAGCTACGGTTTGGCGCGATAACTATTGTTGTTTAACGCACCCCAATAATCAATTTTTACAACAGTCGAGCCTAGAAGATTACTTAAAAAGCGAACATATTTGGGTAAACCGTGCAGGTTGGGGGCCTGAGCCCGCTGTTACTAATAAATCTGGTAAGCAAAAGTTAGGATGGGTAGACGAAGCACTGTGGCAATTAGAACAAACTCGAAAAATACGCGTTTTTACACGCCATTATATGATTGCCAGTTTACTGTGCCAGTCAGATAAGTTAATTGCAACATTACCACGTCGCCAAGCTAAGCTGTTAACTACGCATACTAACTTGGTCATCAGCCCAGTACCTTTTCAAATTGTACCTATTGAGGTAAAAATGATCTGGAGCCCATTGTTGCATCATGCATCGGCGCACCAATGGTTACGCAGAGAATTACTGGAATTTGCAAAAACAATTGCCGACAGGTAGTAATACTAGTGCAAAGGTATATAAAATTTACAACGAGTAACTTGCACAGTAGATGTTGCAAATTACTCGTTAAATTCGCCTAAATTTAGGCTTTAATGCGTATTAATAAGGCTTATAGCGCTGTACATGTTTCAATTGCATCACCCGTGCTACCATCTTGCATATGGCTAAACAGCGTGCCTTCAGAGCCAGTACCTGATGCTTTAGTCCAAAACTCGTACTTGTCATTCATATAGCGCGCACCACTAGCCGACACAGCAATCTTCATTTCGTATTCTGTACCTAAATAGTCAACTGTTGCAGTGTCTGTAGAGGGGTAAGTTACCGCCATTGTATTACCACTTTCACACTGATAGTTATGCACTATTACCGCTGTTTGTGCCGTGTTTTTTACGTCGGTGTGGCTGTTGTCTTGTGGCTCATTACCACAAGCCGAAAGCATTAATGTGGTGATAATAATAGCAGGAGCAAAAATTTTCATAGCAGTCTCTTTATTGTTAGTTAGTGGTTAAACCATTGCCTGTGTAACAAGGTTATTGTTAAATGTTATCTGTTAACTTACTAATAATAGATACTTATACCAGTGTGGTTAAGCCTCTGTATTTAGTTTGTAAAATTAACAACTGTGGCTACTGTAAGCTAATTAGGCTTAATGTAACCTTGCTAAACACACTAAAATTCGTCGTAATTTAACAGTATTGATATAATCAATATCAGTTATTGAAAACAACAATTTTATTAATACTAGAGTTAGCGCTAGAGTGAAGTTAAGCCAACTAACTAAGAGTAATAATTATGCAAACTTCATCAAGCTTCACCCAACAAGACGGATTGTTTATTAATAGCCATTTTCATCAATTTATTGAGCAGCAGTTAGCACCAAAAGCGGCGATGCTAAGCGATGATATTTATCAGGTACTTGCCACTTTAGTAGATGAATTTGGCTGTACTTGTCGTAAAACTAAACATAATGCGGATGATGTTTTAGATGTGCAAACATTGCTTAATGCTTATCAGCATAATAACCACCCTTATTGCAATGTAGACTCGCAAACAACAGAAGCTGTTCTGGATGAGCATTGCTGCCAAGTTCCGGCCATTATTGTAGTTGCGTTAATGGATACGCTTAGCGGCACATTTAATACCGACCAAGATGCACATGCTATTTATCATCGTGCTGCGCAGTTAACTAATCGTGCATGTACGCATCGCGTAAACCTTGTTAACGTATCTGCAGCCTAATAATGGTGTTGTTTAAAAGTGCTCGATGACCCTAAGTGCAAAGTCTGTACAGCTTAAGGGCATCGAGTTATGAGGCTCAGATAGCAAATCAAACGTAACCTCTCCCGCCGCTAACGTGCGCTCTAAGGCATTTTCTATTAAATTAGCCGCCTCATGCCACTGCATAAACTTAAGCATTAATACCGCACTTAAAATGCTGCTGCTCGGATTCGCTTTATTTTGCCCAGCAATACGCGCAAATGTACCGTGCGTGGGTTCAAAAAATGCTACCTCATTATTTAAATTAGCCGCCGGCATTATGCCTACTCCACCTACTTGTGCGCTAAGCATATCTGCTAAAAAGTCACCATTTTGATTAGTCGTTGCAACTACATCAAATTGCTCAGGGTGCATTAAACACTGCTGTAACATGTTATCGGCTATAACTTCTTTAATTATAAGTGGTGGCTGCCCTTGTCGTGGAATATGTAACCAACGGCCGTTTTCATCGTCAATGGCTTGGTATTCACGCTTTGCGAGTGCAAAGCCCCAGCGTTTAAATGCACCATCAGTAAATTTAAGCACATTGCCTTTGTGCACTAAAGTCAGCGATTCGCTGTTATTTTTTAGCGCGTAATTAATTGCGTAACGTACTAGGCGCTCTGAGCCTTCTTTAGAAATGTTTTTAATGCCAATTCCACATTCTTGGGTAAACCTTAAACGCGTAACCCCCATTTCTTCGCATAAAAAATCGAGTACTTTTTCGCTTTCAACACTACCAGCTTGCCACTCTATACCCGAGTAAACATCCTCACTGCTATCGCGCAACACAGTGATATTAGTTAAATAAGGATTTTTTAACGGCGATGGCAATGCACTAAAGCCTTTTATAGTGCGCATATTGACAAATAAATCCATTTCTTGTCTAAGTGCAACGTTAAGCGAGCGAAAACCACCACCCAAAGGAGTCGTTAATGGCCCCTTAATCGCTATTTTACATTCTCTTACTGCATTTATTGTTTCTTGTGGAAACCAATCACCATCATATAGTTTGGCTGCTTGCTCACCATTGTATACCTGCATCCAATGAATTTTTCGCTTTGCTTGGTAACAATGCGCTATCGCGCTATCAACCACTTTTCGCATTACAGGCATCACATCTTGGCCTACACCATCACCATCAATGTAAGCAATAATAGGTTGCAACGGAATTTGCCATTGGCCATTTTTTGCTATTTTTATGCTTTGCCCCTGTTCGGGCACATTAATATGTTGATACTGCAAAGCTAACATCCATCAAAAGTACATTACCCTCGATTAAAGCATGTTAAATTAAGCGTGTCTGCAGTTGCTTTTTATAGCGACTATTACAGTAATGAATAGTCAGAACTTGCCATTTTATAGCTGTTAATAAATGAGTTTTTGAATTGGCGCAGCTTATAATAATTAAAACTGTAAAAGTAATCTTAGTGGTTTTTATACGCACTTATTATTTGCAGCCGGGCATTTTTAATGCGCTTCGCTATTCGCTGTTTTTATAACTTTATAAAAATATTGGTAACCATATTCACTAAAATTTTGTGACTGCTGATTCATAAAGCCATGCAGGTATAGTGTTTTTAAACAGCGCACATTGTTTTTGGCCGATAAATTAGTTATTAATTCATCTACATTAAAGTGCGGTTCAAACCCAGGGAAAATGAATTCACATGGATGAATAGCATCTATATTTAAATAATTACGTATTTGCGTAGGATAAAAAGCAATTACTTTTTTAAGATGTGTAGTTGTAGTACTCGCTTGTGCCCGCCATGCAGCGCTAGCACCGGCACTAAATGCAATACAAATAGTGGGTTTGCTTAATTTATTAAAATATTCTTCGAGCTTGGCTGCATATTCGTCATGGCCACAGTGTTTAATAAATAACTTATAGTATTCCTCTTCATTTTCAAGGGCTTGATGAACTCCATTATAGGGATCAACTATTTGGTTTTCAGCATTAAAGTGCTTAGCTAATTGCTGTAAACAAGGTGTTTTACCGTAAATATCGCTGATAACTAGGTATTGCATCATTTCCCTTTTAAGTTATTGATAGTGGCTGTCATAAATAATATAACAAAAAGCTTGCATATAAAATACAACTGGGTTACCTTCCCTCTCTGGTTTAAATAAACCACCGCGGTTAACCATTTACCCTGATCCAGTAAGCCCCGCAAAACGTATATTCAAAAGCTAAGTTATTGTACGGCGAGAACCCCTTAAATAATACCGAGATGATTTTATTATCATCGCAAAAGTGTCATAAAGATCGTCAACACTGTAATGAAGCTAAACACAACATCGTTAATTTATTAACTGCATATAGCTATAAAAAATAGCGCAGAATAAATAACAAGAATAAAGTGAGTTTTATTATGTCTTATAAATATAACGGGTCTATGATCCAAATTGCACATCCAGTGCAGTCAATTTCAGTAAACAAACATCGTGTAATTTTTAGTGATACACAAGGTTTAAAAAATGCATTGTTTCAAAAAGCAAGCGATGCGCGTCAATTTGTTAAATGGCTAAAAGCCAGCTAACCTACACTGATTATAATTTGCCTACTTATTAGCGCAATAATCAAAATTAAATGCCAGCCTTGTTGCTGGCATTTTACTTTTTATCACTTTATTAGCTACACTTAAGGTTAATAGAATAATAGTAGGTAATTTTTGTAATGCTCCGCGCATTTTTAGTTGTTTTTATACTTAGCTTATTCAGCTCACCAGTTATTGCTAACACCATTAACTGGTTAACGCATGACTTTGCACCCTACTACATTTTAAATGGAGAAAACAAACACCAAGGTCGCGACGAAAGCATTATTTCTTTACTCGAAAAACAACTCCCCAATATTACTTTTAATAGAATACTCATTCCTTCGGGCAGAGTTATCCAAGAACTCTCCAATACCTCAGCCAATACGTGTGCTTTGTCACTGTATAAAAATAGTTTTAGAGAAGAGCGCATTTACTTTACTGATGAAAGCTCTACTACTGGCCTTTCTCCTGCAGTAGCTATGCATATTAAGCTCAGTAGAGCACTTAAGCTACCTGCTGATAAAGCGGTGTCGTTAGCCTCTTTAATTACGGCTGATAAGTTAACTTTAGGTATTTCTATGAGCCGCTCTTACGGTAACGAAATAGACACACTTATTAATACCACACCCGATATAAATTTAATTATTAGACCTACCCGAGATAGCTTAGCAAGCCTTACTTATATGCTTAATTTAAAACGCATTGATTTGTTATTAGGTTACCCAAGCGAGCACTACTATTTAGCTAAATCTATGAATTTTGATAAAAACCTAACACAGCGACCCCTTCTAGAGTCACCTGAGTTAAGTTATGGCTATATAGGTTGCACTAAAAACCAGCAAGGTGCCAAACACATTGCTTTGTTAAATGAACAACTAAAAATAATTAAACAAACCCAAGCTTATACGCAAATATTAATGCGCTGGTTACCTCCGCATTTAAAAATAAAGCTTAAAACACGCATAGCAGAAACAAAAAACGCCACATAATGTGGCGTTTTAATCGAAGTGCTTACTTCAGATATTACTGACGAATACCTTCAATAGATAAACCAATATCAACATGAGTTGATGCTGGGCCTAAATTGTAGTCAATGCCATAGTCAGCTAACTTAAGGCTAGTTTCGCCTTCAAAACCTACACGATGACCACCCCATGGATCTTTACCTTCGCCTACTTTATCTATTTCAAAGGTAATGGTTTTAGTAACGCCATGCAAAGTAAACTCACCCGTCACTTCACCAGAATCGTCGTCATCAAACTTTACGCTGGTACTTTTAAACGTTGCCGTTGGGTATTTACTAACATTTAAAAAATCTTTACCTCGTAAGTGCTTATCACGCTCTGCATGGTTAGAATCTAAACTCGTGGTATCAATGTTTACCGTGATCTGTGATGCGTTTGGTGTTTTTGCATCATAACTAAATGTACCGTCAAAGGTATTAAAGCGACCATGTAACCAACTATAGCCTAAATGCTTTATTTTAAAATTTACAAACGCGTGTGCGCCTTGTGTATCAATCACATAATCAGCAGCGTTTACAGCACTTGCCGATAGCAGCATAGCGCCTGATACCGCGGTACTTAATAGTAGTTTTTTCATTGTAATCATCCTTTTATTGGTAAATACCCGTTAACATTAATAGCTAATCTGAGTTCAGATTAGCTATTTATTTTTAGCGTTAATTGGTTTAATCATTCGAATTAATGTTTTATCTTTATCTATAAAATGGTGTTTTAATGCACCTAGTGCATGCAGTACAGCAAAACCAATTAAAGTGCAGGCTGCGTAATAATGCACTTCCCCAGCAATATCGGCTTGTCCGTCAAATGTAAAGTTTATTGCTGGCACATTGAATAACGTAAACACTTCGATAGCTCGCCCATCTGCGGTAGAAATTAAATAGCCTGCTACAACAATAACCGCCAAAATAATGTACATAATAATATGGGCAGTGTGCGCTATTTGGTTCATTGTTTTGTTAGTACCCAGTGGCTTAGGTTGAGTCGAAAAAGAGCGCCATAAAATTCTAAACAAAAACACCGCAGCTAAAGTCAAACCTATGCTTTTATGCAAGTCTAATGAGCCTTTATACCAACTATCGTAGTAGGTAAGTTCTACCATGTACAAGCCAAGGCCAAATAAACCAAAGATAGTTAATGCCATTAGCCAATGTAAAATAATCGCAATAAGCCCGTAAGATGCAGGCGAGTTTTTAAACATGTCTTTATTCCTTTATGTTATTACACCTACAATATCGCGCAAGAGCATAAATAGGAATAACATTTACAAACACTTTACGTGCATATACGCACAGAAGTATGTTTACGCAGCCAATTTTATTAACTAGTAGGTAATAAGTAGAGAATTATAAGACTTGCATGCGGAGCTTTTTAATAACTATTGTTAATTGTAATCGTTATTAAAAGAGGTTGTTTTTGAGTGCTTATTAATAACTATTGAGTCGATTTTTTACTGAGGCTCACATAAATAAGGCTATCTGATGTGACTTGCAGGCAGGTAATTAACCCTTCTTTTACCAGCTCAAGTATAGCGATAAAGCTAACCACTGCACCGCTTCGCCCTTCATTAACAGTAAAAAGTGCACTAAATGGTAAAGCCGATTGAGTATGTGATAACTGCTGCAATATTTGGCTCATGCGTTCACGGGTAGAAAGTACTTCGGCGCTAATTAAGTGATGTTCTAGTGTTTTAGCGCGCGCCATTATATCGCTCAGGGCAAAAAGTAAATCTTTAAGTTGCACTTCAGGAAGCTGCTCAGTGATATTTTCAGCCACCGGCATAGCAGCATGGGCTACAAAAATATCACGACCCACCCGCGGAATTTCGTCTAAGTTTTCGGCGGCTTTTTTAAATTGCTCGTATTCTTGCAAACGTTTAATAAGCTCTGCACGAGGATCTTCCTCTTCTTCTAGCTCTTTGTGTACGGGCAACAGTAAACGAGATTTTATTTGCGCCAATAAGGCTGCCATCACTAAATACTCGCCCGCAAGTTCGAGTTGAAACTCAGTCATCATTTCAACATAACTCATGTATTGCTCTGTAATACTAAAAATAGACAATTCGAGAACATCAAGCTTGTGTTTTTTTATTAAATACAGCAATAAATCGAGCGGGCCTTCAAACGTTTCTAAAATAATTTCCAGCGCATCTGGCGGAATATATAAATCAGACGGTTTATCGACCATGGCTTTACCATGTAAAAAAGCCAGTGGCAGCTTTTGCTGCACTGGCTTTTCAATGGGGGTGCTTATTGGTTTGGTGTTTTCTTCGTTCACTATTTTTTACTCAAACGGACTAGTATCACCACAGCCAACACGCAAAATTTGCACTTCATCTTCAGATAAATCAACCACTGTGGTTGCTTGCTCTGCTAAATAACCACCATGGATAATTAAATCTACGTGTTTATCTAATCGCTCAATAATTTCATCTGGATCTGACTCAGTGTATTCTTCACCTGGCAAAATAAGTGAACACGACATGAGTGGCTCGCCAAGTTCCTCTAGCAATGCACACGCAATAGGATGCGCTATAACGCGTATACCTATGGTTTTTTTCTTGTCGTTTAATAAACGTTTTGGTACTTCTTTAGTGCCTTTAAAAATAAAAGTATAAGGCCCGGGAGTATTGTTTTTTATTAATCTAAAGGTTTGATTATCTACGCGTGCATACGTAGAAAGCTCAGATAAATCGCGGCACACTAAGGTAAAGTTATGGTGTTTTTCTATGCCACGAATACGCTCAATACGCTCTTTTGCTTGTTTATTACCAATATTACACCCTATGGCGTACCCCGAATCTGTAGGGTAAACAACAACGCCGCCTTGCTTAATTATATCGGCAGCTTGTTGAATTAACCTTGATTGTGGATTCTCTGGATGAATATGAAATAGTTGACTCATGTTGCTGCTCCTTCTTGCTTTTCCCAAGCTTGCCAAACGCCGCGGCAATCCTTAGGTAAGTATAGATTTTTACCAAGCTCTAAGTAGCTTGTCGGAAAATGAAAATCAGACCCTTGTGAACACAACAAATCATACTCACGGCTCAACTCGCCTAAAAATTGACGATCACTTGGTGCTTGCTGAGGCTGAGCAACTTCCATTGCGTCTCCGCCAACAGATTTAAACTCAACCAATAATTTGCGTAGCCATTTATTAGACATTTGATAACTGCTAGGGTGAGCTAAAACCGCCACTCCACCAGCGGCATGAATCGCCTTAATAGCCGTTTGCATATCGCACCAACTACTTGGTACATAACCGGTTTTTCCGCGCCCTAAATATTTTTTAAATACCCCAGGAAAGTTTTTTGCAACACCGCGTGCTATTAAAGCGCGAGCAAAATGCGCGCGAGTAATTTGCGCATCTTTTGCAAGCTCTTTGGCTTGTTCGTAAATATCATCAAAGCCATTTTTAGCTAGGCGTGTACCTATTTCTAACGCGCGAGTTTCGCGTTTTTGCTGTTGCTCTAGCAATAAAGCCGTTAGGTCTGAATTTTCAGTATCAATATTTAACCCCACAATATGAATTTCAAAGCTTTCCCAGCGGGTTGATATTTCAACTCCGGTGATCAGCGATAATGGTAGGTTTTCGGTATCAATAATATGCTGAGCAGGCTTTATGGCCGCCACAGTATCGTGATCTGTAATAGCAAACACATCTATATTTTTATCAACAGCACGATGCAATAGCTCTGCAACGCTTAGCTGCCCATCGGAATGTGTTGTATGGCTATGTAAATCATATTTTATCAAAAGAAAACTACTTAAAATTAAGTGTGGAAAGTATCGGTAATTAGTATAACAAGTTTTTTAACTAAATTGTTTTTAAATAAACACTTGACATCAAAGCATATGATACGTTTTACTGTAGCCACTTAAAGACACTATAAGCATTAACAATAATGAACAATTCTACTTTAAACACTATTTGGTGGTGGCACTCGTAATTTCCGGGTGATGAATTGTCGTGTCTAACAAATATTCAAAACCCGCAACTGTGCGGGTTTTTTTATCACTAAATTTTATAATTATTATTTAAACGTATCTTTTTAACCAGTAACGACTGGAAAAAATAAAAAGCATTAGAGGCTAAAAAACATGAATAACAATCTTACTCTTACACATCGTTGGTGGCGCTTAATTTAGCGGGACGGTAATGATCTGTTTGTAATTTAGATATCGTTATTTAAACCCCGCATTGCACAGCATTGCGGGGTTTTATTTTTTTGAGGGAATGAGGTTTGATTTTTAGTCACATAACTACCACACCAGGTGAAGTAACCAGCATTACGCAAGTACGCGACTATATTAGTAGCCCGCTTGCACTATATAGCGCACTTGATAAGCCAAATTCGCTACTGCTTGAGTCGGCCGAAATTGAGTCTAAAGACAGTGTTAAAAGTTTAATTTTAGTTGATTGCGCACTGCGTATTGTATGCCAGGGTAAAACCGTAACGATTACAGCGCAATCAAATAATGGGCAACAGCTACTAAGCTATTTACAAGCCAATGTAAAAAGCTGCGAAGCCACTCTAAACGAGACAACATTAACGCTTGCGTACTTAAGCTCAAACAATGATATTGACGAAGCGAGTAAGTTGGTTGCCGATAATGCATTCAGTGCACTGCGCACCTGTATTAACAGTATTAAAAGCACCACCAACAATCCTTTTTCGGTTTTTTTAGGCGGTGTATTTGCCTACGATATGGTAGCCAATTTTGAACAGTTAAGTGATGTGCCAGACGGCGAAAACACCTGCCCCGATTACGTATTTTATTTAGCCGAAACACTAGTGGTAATTGATCATCAAAAACAAACCACAGAACTTATTGGTAATGTATTTAATGGCCCCGACGTACATGCAAACTGCTTTGAAGTAGGTAAAGAGTTAGAGCGCTTAAATACCTTATGCGATAACGCTGCACAATTTAGCGCCAAGATACAAAGCGGCGAATGCGATGTTGCTATTGATATAAGCGACGAAACTTACTGCGAACAAGTAATTAAGCTTAAAAAGAATATTGTAGATGGCGATATATTTCAGGTTGTGCCTTCGCGTACTTTCTCGCTGCCTTGCCCCGATCCACTTCATGCTTACAGCAAACTTAAACAGCAAAATCCCAGCCCGTATATGTTTTATATGCGCGACGAAGACTTTGCTTTATTTGGTGCATCACCCGAGTCAGCACTTAAATACACTGTGGCATCAAAACAGGTCGAAGTGTATCCAATTGCAGGTACTCGAGCGCGTGGCAAATTTGCGAATGGTCAAATAAATCTAGACTTAGATAGCCGCATCGAGCTTGAGCTGAGAAACGATCAAAAAGAGCGCGCTGAGCATTTAATGCTAGTTGATTTAGCCCGTAACGATGTTGCCCGTATTAGCGTAGCCGGTACGCGCTTTGCAAAAGAGCTATTAAAAGTAGACCGCTACTCTCAAGTAATGCATTTAGTGTCGCGCGTTGTCGGCACGCTAAAGCCAGAGCTTGATGCACTACACGCATACCAAGCATGTATGAACATGGGAACCTTAGTTGGTGCACCAAAAGTACGCGCTGCAGAACTTGTGCGCCAAACCGAAGGTAAACGCCGTGGTAGCTACGGTGGCGCTGTAGGTTATTTAACCGGTGATGGCGCTATGGATACCTGCATTGTTATTCGCTCAGCCTTTGTAAAAAATAATATTGCTTACGTGCAAGCCGGAGCCGGAGTGGTATTTGACTCAGATCCGCAGTCAGAAGCAAACGAAACCCGTGCTAAAGCACAAGCGGTTATTACCGCTATTAAATCTACTTTCGAGGCGGGTTAACATGAGCCAGCAACACCCAATTAAAATTTACTTTTTAGATAACTTTGACTCGTTTACCTATAACTTAGTTGACGAGCTAACTATGCTTGGCTGTGAACTGGTTGTTTACAGAAACAATATTAGCGCTGAGGTTATTTTTAATAAAATGCGCCAAGAACAAGGCCAAGTGCTATTAGTACTTTCCCCAGGCCCTGGCACACCAAGTAATGCAGGCTGCTTAATGGATTTAATAGCGCTTACCAAAGGTCACTTCCCTATGCTGGGTATTTGTTTAGGCCAGCAAGCTTTAACCCAAAGTTATGGCGGCGTAATTGGCCATGCTGGGGAAACCGTACACGGCAAATCGTCAATAATTGATTTAGGTGAACACCCAGTATTTAACGGTATGGGCAGCACTATGCCCGTAGCGCGTTATCACTCTTTAATGGCCACTAAAGTGCCTGATAATATTGCAGTAATTGCCCAATACCAAGATATTCCTATGGCTATTTATCATCATGATGACAATGTTTTAGGGTATCAGTTTCATCCTGAGTCTATTTTAACCCCAAACGGCGCGCAGCTATTACAGCAAAGCATTGCCTACTTAACCGCTAGCCAATAAAGGAGAACATAATGAGTATACAAACCAAGCAAAACATTAATGTTCTCAGTGCTAATATGCACAATGCGAGCATTCAAACTGCAATTGAGCAACTGATAAGCAACCAATCATTAAGCTACACGCAATCTAAAGCGCTGTTTGATGAAATAATGCAAGGTAACATGAGTGATATTGAGCTTAGCGCACTGCTTATAGCGTTAAAATCAAAAGGCGAAATCAGCGATGAAATAGCTGGCGCTGCGGCGTCTATGCGAGAAAATGCGCTTGCCTTTAATACTACCCGTAACCAACTTGCTGATTGCTGCGGCACCGGTGGCGATGGCTCTAATACAATTAATATTAGCACTACCGCTGCTATTGTTGCAGCCGCGGCAGGTATTAATATGGTAAAACACGGTAATCGCAGTGTCTCGAGTAACTCAGGCTCTGCCGATTTGCTCAAAGCATTGGGCATCAATATTGAAATGACGCCAGCACAAGCGGCAAATTGCTTAGAACAAACAGGCTTTACTTTTTTGTTTGCACCTCAGTACCACCCAGGCGTACGCCACGCAATGGGAGTACGTACTGCCCTTAAAACACGCACTATTTTTAATATTTTAGGGCCTTTGGTAAATCCAGCTGCGCCTGAAGTACAGTTACTCGGGGTATACAACCCCAATTTATGCCTACCTATGGCACAAACATTAAGAACCCTAGGCACCAAGCGCGCAATGATAGTACATGGCTCTGGCACCGACGAAATTGCTCTGCACGGCCCAACTACTGTGGTTGAGTTAAATAATGGCAACATTAGCGAGTATACGCTTAACCCAAGTGACTTTGACCTTGCAAACTATTCACTTGAACAACTAACCGGTGAAGGCCCACAATACAACGCTAATGTCTCTCTTGCTATTTTGCAAGGTAAGGGTGATGAAGCGCATAATGCCGCTATTATTGTTAATGTGGCCGCACTGTTATACCTAAGTGGTAAAGCGCAATCGCTAAAAGACGGCGCACAACAAGTACACACGTTATTAAGTTCAGGGCAAGCCATGAACACACTAAATGCAATTATTGAGGTAAGTAATGGCTAATGTATTAGACAAAATTGTTGCTGATAAAAAATTAGAACTAATTGAGCGCAAAGCCGCTCGCCCACTAGATAGCTTTAAGCACCTTGCGGTGCCTACAACTCGCAGCTTTTATAAAGCACTTGCAGCCCCTGGCATTCAGTTTATTTTAGAATGTAAAAAAGCATCGCCGTCTAAAGGGCTTATTAGAGAACCTTTTAATTTAACAGAAATAACCTCGGTTTATAAAAAGTATGCCAGCTGTATGAGCGTGCTAACCGACACCAAGTATTTTCAAGGCAGCTTTGATTACTTAGAGTTTGTACGTAGCCAAGTAGAGCAACCTCTTATTTGCAAAGATTTTTTTATAGACGAGTATCAAGTATATATGGCGCGTATTTATGGCGGCGACGCTATATTATTAATGCTCTCAGTACTTGACGATGAAAGCTATAAAGCATTGCATAGCGTTGCTGACTCGTTAAATATGTCGGTGCTAACTGAGGTAAGTAACGAAGCAGAAGTACACCGTGCGCTTGCCCTTGATGCTAAAATAATTGGCATTAACAACCGAGACTTACGCGATTTAAGTACAGATTTAGCCACCACCGAAAAGCTACGTAAACTTATTCCAGCTAATAAAGTCGTTATTTCGGAGTCGGGTATTTACACCCACCAAGACGTAAAACGATTAGCGCCACTTTGCGATGGCTTTTTAATTGGCAGCTCACTTATGAGCGAACGCGATTTAGAACAAGCCTGCAAAAGAGTTATATTAGGCGATAACAAAGTATGTGGCTTAACACGCAGCCAAGATGCGCTTGCAGCGTATGAAAATGGCGCCGTATATGGCGGGTTAATTTTTCATCCTAAGTCGCCTCGTTATGTCGACTTAGACTGCGCCATAGAGCTTAGCCAAAGTGCACCGCTTAACTTTGTTGGGGTATTTGTAGATGCGCCTATAGAGCAAGTAGCCCAGTACGCAAGTGTGTTAAAATTGGCGGCTGTGCAATTACACGGTCAAGAAAGTGACGATTACATTACCACCTTGCGTACACAACTACCTAGCGACTGCGAAATTTGGAAAGCACAGGCAATAAAAGATGCATTGCCGACTCCAGTACATGGTGTTGATCGCATTTTGTACGACACCCACAGCAACACCCAAGCTGGCGGTACAGGTAAAACATTTGATTGGTCGGTGCTACGTGATGCCACCACCCCCTTTATGCTTGCTGGAGGCTTAAATCCTGAGAACATTAAAGAGGCACTTTTTCAAGGCGCCTTAGGGCTAGACCTTAATTCTGGAGTGGAACAGTCTCCGGGTAAAAAGTGCCCTAACAAATTACAAAACGCATTTACAAGTATTAGAAATTATTGAGGTTAAAATGAAAAATCCAGCTTATTTTGGCGAGTTTGGCGGTATGTTTGTACCCGAGCTACTTGTCCCTGCGCTTAAGCAGTTAGAAAACGAATTTAACAAAGCACAAAAAGATCCACAGTTTCAGGCTGAGCTTTCAAAATTACTTAACGAGTATGCGGGTCGCCCTACGCCACTTACTTTAACGCGTAATTTAATTAAAAACCCAAAGGTTAAACTGTATTTAAAGCGTGAAGATTTACTGCACGGTGGCGCGCACAAAACTAACCAAGTACTTGGCCAAGCGTTATTAACTAAACGTATGGGTAAAACAGAGGTTATTGCCGAAACAGGTGCAGGCCAACATGGTGTTGCTACAGCACTTGCTTGTGCTCTGCTGGGTTTAAAATGCCGTATTTACATGGGTGCAAAAGACGTTGAACGTCAGCAACCAAACGTATTTAGAATGGAGCTAATGGGCGCGACTGTGATTCCGGTAACAGCGGGTTCAGGCACATTAAAAGATGCTGTAAACGAAGCACTACGTGACTGGTCAGCAAATTATCAAGATGCGCACTACCTACTTGGTACTGCAGCGGGCCCACACCCATTCCCAACTATTGTGCGTGAATACCAAAAAATTATTGGTGAAGAAGCAAAACAACAAGTGCTAAAAGCTGAAGGTCGCCTACCTGATGCCGTTATTGCCTGTGTTGGCGGCGGTTCTAATGCCATTGGTATGTTTAGTGATTTTATTAACGAGCCAAGTGTAAAGCTCATTGGTGTTGAGCCTGCTGGTAAAGGTTTAGATACACACGAGCACGGTGCTACTATTTGTAAAGGTACTAAAGGTATATTGCACGGTACTTACACCTATATTATGCAAAATGACGACGGCCAAATAGAAGAGTCGTATTCTGTATCTGCCGGCCTTGATTACCCAGCTGTTGGGCCGCAACATGCATTTTTACACGAAACAGGTCGTGCACAATATGTAGCCATTACCGACACCGAAGCACTAGACGCTTTTCAGTCGCTTGCCAAAAATGAAGGTATTATTCCGGCGCTCGAATCTAGCCACGCCCTCGCTTATGCACTTAAATATGCAGAAGCGCTAACTGATGAAAGCATTATAGTGGTTAATTTAAGTGGCCGAGGCGATAAAGACTTAGCCCACGTTCACAATGTATTGTCGCAAGGAGGTCAAATATGAGCCAAGTAAAAACAGATCGCTACGGTAAAATGTTTGCAGCCCTAAATGAGCAAAAACACGGGGCATTTGTACCCTTTGTAACTATTGGCGACCCCGGTAAAGAGCAAAGTATTGCTATTATTAAAAGTTTAATTGATGGCGGCGCTGATGCCCTAGAGTTAGGTATTCCGTTTTCAGATCCAATCGCAGATGGACCAGTCATTCAAAAAGCAAATATTCGCGCCCTTAATGTACACATTAACACCCAAGACTGCTTTGATATTATTAAACAAATACGCCAGTACAATGCAGATATTCCAATTGGTTTATTACTGTATTCAAACTTAGTTTTTAAGCGCGGTATAGACACCTTTTATAAAGATGCTAAAGCCGCCGGCGTAGACTCTATTTTAGTGGCCGATGTGCCACTGCATGAGTCAAAAACATTTAGAAAGGCAGCCATGGCAAACGGTGTAGACCCTATCTTTATTGCCACCCCTAATGCTGATGACGACACGCTTCGTGCATGCGCATCGTATGGCAGAGGTTACACCTATTTACTGTCGCGTGCGGGAGTTACCGGCACTGACGAAAAAGCGCAAATGCCAGCGGGCAACATTGTAACTAAATTAAAAGAATACCATAGCGCACCAGCACTATTAGGTTTTGGTATTTCAACGCCTGATGATGTAAAAGCCGCATTAAATGCCGGTGCTGCGGGGGCTATTTCGGGCTCGGCAGTGGTTAAAATTATCGAAGCAAACCTTGATGATTTACCCACCATGACCACACAATTAAAAGCCTTTGTAACTAAAATGAAAGCTGCTACAGCGCTTTAATAAACTACAACGGAAATTAAAAAAGGGCATTTTTAAAATGCCCTTTTTTGTTTTTATAAATAAAGTGTTTAACGGAGAATAAAATTAAAGAACATCTTTTAACGCTTTAGAAGCCTTAAACACCGCTTTATTAGCCCCTTCAATTTCAATACTGGCACCGGTTTGTGGATTACGCCCAGTGCGTGCTGGGTAATAGCTTAATGCAAAAGTACCAAAACCGTTTATTTGAACTTGATCCCCTTCTGCTAGCGACTTAGTAATTACTTTTTGTAAACTGGTAAGTGCTACTTGTGCGTCTTTTTTAGTTAACTCACTTTTTTGAGCCATAGCGGTAACTAGTTGTGCTTTATTCATTGAATGCTCCTAAATACACGCATAATGAAATTAATTAAGCGTGGGAATTTAACCATAATATAAAATAAAGTCAGGGAGGCTAAGGCTTACAAGGACGCAAGTCAACCCTACAGCGTTAATACAATTAATATTATGTACATTTATTTCAGACATAAAAAAGCCGCGAAATACGCGGCTTAATTAATATTAATCAGTTTTTAAAAACCAAATAATTTCAATCCAAAAAACTTAGTTGCAACTGTGTTTATAAATATAGTCGCTAAAATAATTGGAATAAACGTTGAAAGCGAAAAGTTAACATATTTTTCCATAAAGCTGCCTGCATAATTAGGCGAGCCTATGCTCAACTCTTTACTTAAATTTGCTTTTTTCCAGCGGTACATTACAAATAAACACACCATTAAACCGTTAAACGGTAAGATGGTGTCGTAAAATACATCGTAAACTACATCAAAAAAGCTTTTACTTTCACCGCCGTAACCAGTAAACGACGTTAAGCTATCTACCATACCAAACGACATAGTACATAAGATTGTAAGTACGCCTGTGGCTAAGGTTAAAATACCCAATGCTTTTTTACGGCTTATGCCTTTGCGATCGCTTAATGTTGCTGTAGGTACTTCTACAATAGAAACGAGTGATGTAATTGCAGCAAAAAATACTAATAAAAAGAATAAGAATGCCACTGCCGATGCACCAAAGTAACCAATATCATGTTGCAGTGCTAACAATATTTTAGGAAGGTATACAAATATCATCGATACTGATGAATCAGAAAGCGTTGCTGGGTCTGTATTTGGATCAAAGCTAAAAATAGCCGGTAACACCATTAAACCTGCAACAAACGCAACTAATGAGTCGGTAATCGCGACCATTTTTGCACTGCCTACAATGTCGTCCTTTTTAGATATATAAGACGCATACGTCATTAAAATACCCATACCAAGCGATAATGAGAAAAATGCTTGCGCTAACGCACCATTTAACACACTGGCATTCATTTTAGAAAAATCAGGAATAATATAATACTTAACACCTGCCATCGCGTTATCTAGCGTTAATACATAACCCACTAACACAATTAACATGACAAATAATGCCGGCATTAAAAATTTAGCCGCTTTTTCTATTCCTTGCTTTACACCACCTAACAAAATTAAGTTAACAACAAGTACCACAGCTGCCATATAAGCAAATACTGTGTAGCTATTAATAAACAACCCAAAGTGTCCAGGGTTTGCCAACGAATCTAAATTACCAAGTGCGGTTTGCGTTAAATAGCCAAAAATCCATACGGTAATAACCATATAAAAAACCGCTATCATAAAAGGAGTAAATACAGCTAAAAAACCAGCCAACTTCCATTTTGTGTCATTGTTACCCAATATTTTGTATGAGCCTAGGGGATCTTTTTGCGCTTTACGGCCCATGGCCATTTCAGCCATCATTACGGGTAAACAAATAAATGCGACAAACAAGGCATAGACGAGCAAAAATGCGCCACCACCGTTTTTTGTTGCAGAAACAGGAAAGCCCACTAAATTACCAATGCCCACAGCAGAGCCCGCCGCTGCTAATATAAAACCTAAGCGGGAGCTAAAGTGCTCTCTATTTTCACTCATGTATAAACCTTGTTATTATTTATCTTATCCATGGGACTCTAACAGTGTTACACAGCGTTTTTCAAGCAATTACACAGTAAAAAAATATTCTCACTGTAAACAAAGCTGTAAACACTTTTAATTCACCATTTTTCAACGCTATGCTAGTATACACTTAACTAAATTTAACAAATTTTATGAGATTCTTTATGTTGTACATGATTTATTCAATCGATGTTGAAAACAGCTTAGCACTGCGTAAAGAGGCCCGACCAGCGCACCTTGCACGCTTAAGTGAACTTGATTCGCAAAACCGTTTACTGACTGCAGGCCCGCTTCCGGCTATCGATAATGAAGACCCAAGTGATGCAGGTTTTACCGGTTCACTAGTAATTGCTCAGTTTGACTCTTTAGAGGCCGCCCGAGAATGGGCAGCAGCCGACCCTTATGTTGCGGCTGGCGTATATGAAAACTCAATTGTTAAACCATATAAAAAAGTATTCCCTGCTTAATAACACATGTACTTAACCTTGAATGATCTCACTATAAAATTCAGGGTTTGTTCACTCGTTAATTATTAAACTGTTGCCGTAAAATTCTTATTAAGTATTTAATTGAATTTTGGTAACTCAGTTTATTAAACTGAGTAGGTCTGATCTAGGAGTCCCGTCATGCGCGTATTATTAATCCTCAACTTTTTCGCTTGTATTTGTTTTGCTAATACGCTGCAAGCTAATACAATAACCAAGGTTAATAGCGTTGAGATAAGCAAAAAGAAAGCGGTAGTACTTGCAAAAGAAACCACTGACGGTACGACATTAAAAATTACCGAAAAAATAAATTTTTATACTGTACGAATTTTAAAATCTGACGGCCACGTCGTAGATTTAAAAATAAATAAAAAAACTGGCGAAGTGAAAAAGGATTGATTGATGCGAATTTTAGTTATAGAAGATGATTTACACTTAGCAGATAACCTGCGTAATGCTCTAGAAAAAGAACGTTACAGCGTAGATTTATGCCACGATGGTGAAGCGGGTCTTTTTCATATCACTGAGTACCCTTTAGACATGGCTGTGGTTGACTTAGGTTTACCTAAAATAGACGGGATTGAGCTTATTAATAAAGCCCGTGCCCAAGGCATTACCATTCCTATTTTAATACTAACAGCGCGCGATCGTTGGCAAGACAAAGTAGAAGGCTTAGATGCCGGTGCAGATGACTACCTAACAAAACCATTTCATGTTGAGGAGCTAATTGCCCGTTGTAATGCACTAATTCGCCGCAGCGCAGGTAAAGCAAACCCAGAAATGACAGCAGGACCAATTAAAATTCATACTCGCTCGCAGCAAGTGTGGGTTGACGATAAAGAGTTAAGCTTAACTGCATACGAATACAAAGTACTAGAATACCTCATGGTTAATCCGCAAAAGGTAATTTCTAAATCAGAGCTTACTGAGCATATTTACGACCAAGACTTTGACCTTGATTCGAACGTAATTGAAGTATTTGTACTGCGTTTACGTAAAAAATTAGATCCTGAAGGCGTACTAAATCCTGTAGAAACACTACGAGGACGCGGCTACAGGCTTAAAAGCCAGTGGTAGCACCGCAAATATCGTTAAAAATAAGGCAAGGATTTATCCTTGTCTTTGTTTTGTTAGTCGCCCTGCCTATTTTGTTTTACTCTATAGGCACCGCTTATTATGCCTCTTTGGTTGATGCAACAGAAAAAAACCTCGAAGCCCATCTGTACTCCCTAATTTCTGAAGTCGACTTTACAGAGCGCGGCATTATTATGCCCAGCACTATTTTAACCCCCGAGCTTAATAATTTAAATTCAGATACCTACGCAATGATATACCGCGATGATGTACCTATTTGGTATTCTGAGTCGGCGGTGAATGTTAATTTTACGCCAGAATATATTGAGCCCAAAGCCGGCGCCGCTGACTTTAGGCGTGTGGAGTATAATAACACCAGCTATTGGCAATTAAGCTTAACCGTTATTCTCAATAATATTGATCAGTCTGAGCAAGCACGCTTTATTTTACTCAAACGTAACGACGCGTTAGTAAAGCTTATGGATGGCTTTAAACAAACACTGGTTGACTGGATGTTTATAATGGGAATAGCAATTGCTGGGTTAATGGCAATTGGTTTTATTTGGAGTGCCCGCCCACTACAGCGCCTAGATAAAGAAATTAAAGCGATAGAGTCTGGTGATATACAAGAAATAAAAGGCTTGTACCCAGTAGAGTTACAAACAATAAAAGCTGATTTAAACTTATTACTTGAGTCGCAACAACGCCAAAAAGAGCGCTACAGAGCGTCATTAAGCGACTTAGCCCACGCACTTAAAACACCATTGGCAGTACTAAAGTCGAGTCCATTGGCAAATGATGCCGATGCACAAGAACAACTAGATCGCATCAATGTGATGATCGAGCATCAATTAAAGCGTGCTGCTACAGGTGCTTCCGACACTTGGAAAAAACAAACCGTTATTAAACCTGTTTTAGACTCTATTTTAAGCGCAATGGGTAAAGTATACCGCGATAAAGATATTATTTTTGACTGTAAAGTAGGTAAAAAAGATTACTTTTTAGGTGATAAAACCGACCTAATGGAATTACTTGGTAATTTAATTGATAACGCCTGTAAAGCATGTCGCTCGCAAGTAACCATTAAAGTAGCGCAAGGTAAAACCCTGTGTATTAGTATTAGCGACGACGGCCCAGGTGTACCACAAGACAAACGCGAATCTCTGCTTACCAGAGGCACACGCTTAGATACCTACGAAAGCGGCCATGGTGTAGGTATGGCAATCGTATCTGACTTAGTTAAGTCGTATCGTGGCTTACTCACAATTTCTAAGTCTGAGCAATTAGGCGGAGCCAAGTTTATGCTAGAGTTTAATTACCATGAAAAAAAGTAACCTTATAATTTATTTATTAAGCTTAACTTTATTATTTTTTAGCTCGGTAAGCTTTGCCCAGCAAACATGCAAATTACCTGCTCAAGCAACACCAGAGGTTACTAAGCGTTACATTCAGTGCCTAGATGATCAGTTAAATACAGCTAAACAACTACAAAATACTTGGATCCAAAAGCGCAAATTTGAGTTAAACAAATTAGAATTTGAAACTGGCAATACGCAAATTTTACAGCTGTTTATAAAAAGCATTGCCAGTAACGAAAATTATATTAAGCATAGTTGCCAGTGGCGCTACTCATTAAAGTTACCTAACGCTTTGAGCGCCGCAATAACCTATAAAACCTGCGAGCTATCACTAGTAGAGCAATTTACTTTAGACTTAAAGCGGCCTCTTTAATATTCAAAATAAGTGCTGCGCTATTGATATCGACATAAGTAGCGATACTAATAAATAGTCCAGCGCCTTACAATGCAAACCACAAAGGTATAAAAGCTTACTATGAGCAAATCCACTACAAATGAACCCGTTATTATTATTGGCGGCGGCTTAGCTGGGTTATATAGTGCATACCTGCTACAGCAACGCAATATTCCCTACCTATTATTAGAAGCAAAACCACAGTTAGGCGGGCGAATTGAAGCAGCACATGACACTCACAATAGTGCTATTAGCTTTGATTTAGGCCCTACTTGGATTTTTGATCATCAACCTAAAATTCAACAACTTATCTCGTTATTATGCTTACCTGTATTTGCACAATATACACAAGGCGATGTGTTATATCAGGCAGCGCAAACGCTAAAGCCACAACAAATAGCAGGTGCAGGCGAAATGCACCTACTAAGATTAACAGGCGGCATGTACAGCTTAATTAAAGCCTTGTATGAGCAGCTTAATCCGGCTTCAATCCTAACAGAGCATCACGTCGTTAAATTACATAAACAACAAAAGACCTGGCATATAACCGCTAACCACAATGGCAAAGTTAAGCAATTTAGCGCAAAGCAACTAATTGCAGCGCTCCCCCCACGTATGATAACCCAACACTTAACTCCTGATCTTTGGGCTGACCAAACACTTATAAATCGCTTAACTGCAGTGCCTACATGGATGGCAGGCCAAGCTAAATTTATAGCAACTTTTGAACATGCTTTTTGGCGTGATAAAAACTTATCTGGGCAATGCTTTAGCCGTGTTGGGCCATTAGTAGAAGTTCACGATGCAAGCGCCAGTCATAATGGCCACCCCGCCCTATTTGGCTTTATTGGTGTACCTTATTCAACGCGCAGTACAGTAAGCACTGAGCAATTAAAACAAGCGTGTATAAAGCAACTTGCTTATTTTTATGGCGATGAAGTATACGCGGCAACGGGGTATTTTATTAAAGACTGGGCAGCTGACCCCTATGTAGCAAATGAAAATGATAAAACAGGGCCTTCACAACACCCAGAGTTTAACTACTCGGGGCTAAGCTCACAGTTAGCTAACTTAAATATTCATTTTGTTGGCAGTGAATTTGCGCAGCAAGAGGCTGGATATTTAGAAGGTGCAATAAACGCAGCAGATACGGCTATTAATGCTTTAAAAGTTTAATAGCCGTAAAGTTATGCTTATAGCAAAGTAATATACTACTTTGCTATAAATTAGTTTTCAGTAAGCTCTTCGCCTGTACCTAGTAATGTTGCCACCCAGCGGCCTTCGTCACTTGCCTCAAGCCCTATTTTAACTATCATAGTTAAAGGTACCGACAGCAACATACCTACAGAGCCTAATAACCAGCCCCAAAATATCAAAGACAAAAACACCACTAAGGTAGAAAGCCCCAGCCCTTTACCTAAAAATTTAGGCTCTACTATATTACCCATCACAGTATTAATAACTAAATATCCGGCTCCCACTAAACCAGCAACTAAAGGGCCTTGCGTTATAAGTGCCAATAATACCGCAGGTACAGCAGCAATAATTGAACCGATATTTGGAATGTAATTAAACATAAAGGCTAATACACCCCACAATACAAAATAATCGACATCTAAAAACCACAGTAAAGAAGCAGCTAATATACCCGTTCCTAAGCTTACTAAGGTTTTAATGGCTAAATAAGAGTTAATTGAGTCTAAAAAGCGATTAATTTGTTTCATTTTTTTATCAGGATCGTTAAGCGCCGAATGTATTTTATGATTAAGCGACGGCCCTTCAAATAGCATAAAAACCACGGTTAAAATAATTAAAAACATATTCGCCATTACTCCACCTAAGCCGGTGAGCATATTGGTGGCGACATCAACCATTTTACCAGGATCAAACATAGATAATATTTGGTCTTTATTAATTAAAATATTGTACTGCGACGCTATATCAACCAGCCAAACAAACTCTTCTTTTAATTTAACTTTAAACTGCGGAAGTTGCTGCGAAAAATCGTTAACTGACTGCCCTACCAAGCCGCCAAGGCTGACTCCTAGCCCTACAATAATAAGCACCACAAAAATAACAGCAATGCCTTTAGGAATACGATAGCGAGCAAAAAATTTAATTAGCGGGCTGCAAATAATTGCAATAAATGCCGCTAAAATAAAGGGAATAATAATAGCGCTGGCCGACTTGATCCCTGCGAGCACAATAACTAGTGCAGCAAAAATAATTAAGCTTTTATTTACCCCTGTTAAACTTGCCAATATTATGATCCTTATTATTTTTTATTAGGCTTTAGTGTAAGGCAAAAGCTAATAAAATGAAATATTTACTAAGTGATCATAAAACTGCATTACACGTATAAATTTGCAAAACCAAGCACTAGCGAGTATAAATTTTAAACACTTGCTAGCAATTAAAAAATAAGGCTGTGTTATGCATATTTTTATTACTGGAGCTACTGGCTTAATTGGCCAACACCTTTGTCCTTTTTTAACCCATCATCATAGTGTTACTGTGCTAAGCCGTAACCCCACAAAAGCAAACGTACTTTTAGGGCATAAAATAAATGCAGTTACTAACATAGAAGCGGTTGATTTTAATAATGTTGATGTAGTAATTAACCTCGCAGGTGAGCCCATTGTAAATAAACGCTGGAGTGATAAGCAAAAATCGATTATTCGCGATAGCCGCATTGAGCTAACAAAACAAATATCTGCAGCAATCGCTGCATCCAATACCCCACCGCATACGTTTATATCAGGCAGCGCTGTTGGTTTTTATGGTCGCCAAGGCATTACCCCAATTGATGAAGAAAATAATAAACCCCACGATGAGTTTAGCCACCAGCTTTGTAAAGACTGGGAAAACGCAGCATTAGCAGCTCAATCAACTAGTACCCGCGTGTGTTTACTGCGCACAGGTATAGTATTAGCAAAAAAAGGCGGTGCTTTGAGCAAGATGCTACCGGCGTTTAAGCTCTGTTTAGGCGGCCCTATTGCCAATGGCGAGCAAGGTATGTCGTGGATCCATATTGACGATATGACGCAGTTAATATTATTTATTATAAAACATAAAAATATGACTGGGCCTATTAATGCAACGGCACCAAACCCTGTAAGTAGTAAAGTATTTAGCAAAAGTTTAGGTAAGGCGTTATCTCGACCAGCTCTAATTCCTATGCCAGAGCTTGTGTTAAAGCTGTTAATGGGCGAAATGGCTGATCTGCTCATTACCGGACAATATGTTTTCCCCCAAAAAGCATTAGAGCATAACTACCGATTTCATTTTTCTGATATTGATTCGGCATTAGAGAGTTTAGTATAAGCACAGTCATTCAGCATTTATAAATACAATGCTTTACAACGATTTTTAAAATTTTATAACAGTATATAATACACGGACGCAGCGAATTGCTCTGCCACTTTATATTTAAGAGTACTTACAACATGCTGCACTTACCAACTATAACTAGCCTATCTTTTATTTTCAACTTACTGATAGGTATACTGTTTACTTCTTTTTACCTGCACAAAAAAACAACTAGCTTTTTGTTATTTGGTGGTGCTTGTATCTCGTTTGCCACTGCTATTTTACTTGTGAGCTTTAAAGAAGAGCTAAACCTCCCATGGCTAACTCACTACCTTGCAAACCTATTTATTATACTGAGCCCACTATTACTTGTAATCGGCTTAAATAAGTTTAACAACAAAGCTGTAATAAACTTAACGCCTTTGGCTTACCTTTATGGCTTGTGCGCTTTATTACTCGTGTTTGTATACAATCATGTTTTAAGCCAAATATTAACAAGCTTTATTGTTGCCATTTTATTTTTATACGGCGCTTTTATTTTATTAAAAACACACTGCGTTGCTAAATTACAGCAACGATTACTTATAATAGGCTTAGTAACACATAGCTTAGTGATGTTAGGACAAGTTATTTTATTGTTGCTCCCCTTTATAACCTCAAATAATGATGACTTTAAGCCCCAGTTACACATACTATTAATAGCGCACCTTTTTATTACCACACTCTGTGCTTTAATTTTGCCTTTTATTATTTTTGCAAATTCAGAATCTAAGCTGATTAACTTGGCAAACAATGATTCGTTAACGCAATTATTAAATCGCCGCGGATTTTTCTCTACCTGTAAAAACATTAAAGCCAATACAGCCGATAAAAATCATACCCTTGCTTTAATTATGTTAGATATAGATTTTTTTAAACGTGTAAACGATAAATATGGCCATGATGTAGGCGACCAAGCATTAAAATGGATAGCGCAACATATCAGCCAATTATTTATGAATATTGGCATAACAGCGCGAATTGGGGGAGAAGAGTTTGCAGTATTGCTTAATGGTTATACGCTTGAGCAAGCAAATACCTTGGCAGAGCAATTAAGCTTTAATATTCGTCAGCAACCATTTTATTGTAATGATCAATCCATTCCTCTGTCTGTTAGTGCCGGTGTTACTAGTACCACTATTAACCAGCTAAATTTAAAAGAGCTATTATTACACGCCGACAAACACCTATACCTTGCAAAAGAAACAGGCCGCGACAAAGTAGTTAGCCAATACGATCACACCCTCTTCTCGCAAGCCAACACGTCCGCAATATAATACTTAACCAGAGTTAAGGTTACTAAATAACCTCAACTGCGGATAATAAACCTATCTCAAGCAGCTATTTTCAGCGCTAACTGCGTTGAATTCACTTGCAATAGACCAGCTATTGACGCGTAAATTCGCCTTGTTTTCACTGAAAATCTCTGGCTAGAGAAAATAAAGCTAAATATAACTATGATTCAATACGTTAGTAAATCTCTTAACCAGAGTTAAGGTTACTAAATAAAAAAGCGGCAAAAGCCGCTTTAAATAATTTTTTATAAAATTATATTTATTTAGTTATCCAAGGTGTTACTTTTATAACATCTGCTATATCAGCTAATTCTTTGGTATCGTCTTGCCAATTGTCTGCAACAGCGAAATAGCACACTGATTTTTTACACTCAATGCTTTCATCATCAAAATGCATTGGCTTTTTAAAGGTAACAACTACGCCTTTTTGTTCTGGTAATAAAAACCACATTAATTTGCTAACAAAAAATCCCGATAAATCAGCCAACAGTTCGTCAAGTTCAGTGTGTATAGTAAATAACGACTGTTTAGTAAAGCTTAAACCTTCAAGTTCATTCGCTTCTATTTGTAATTTTAACTGACAGTCATGTACCGGATTTTGCGGTTGCACCACAATAACCGCTTTATCTGTATCAAGTTGCTTATCAAAAGGCAGTAATAATTGCGCTTGTTCGGTGTAATTGAGCGGGTATTCGTTATTTTCGGTTAAAATTGTGCCACTTTTAATTGCACAGGCTTCGTTAGTGCCAATATCGCTAATATAAAAATTAACTCGCGCATATTGAAAATCACCTTTATTAACCACTTTTAAGCGATCGTAAAAGCCATCGTACGACATTACAAACTCTCTAGCAGAGGCATTTAATGCGGTAACACTCAGTAGTGTTAACGACAGTGCTGTCATTATATTTAATACACTTTTATTCATCAAAGTAGGCTCTATTTTGGTTAATCATAGTGTTTAGCTCTTCTATATACGCTTCACCACGCTCTGAATACGACATTAAACCCTGAGTTAATAATGTTGCTGCTATGGGTTGTTGTTCTAAGCGTAGGTTTTCGCGAATAGATCGCAGCTCTTTATAAGCATTATGGGTGTTTATATTTTTAAAGTAAGAACTAACCGCAGCACGCACCGACTTAAACGCAGCCACTTCATGTGCAGCACCGGTATCGCGTCTACCAGGGACCATACCGCAGCCTTTTGAATAACACCACTGGCCAAAAAAGTTCAGGCCAATACGTGCAAATCGCGATGTTCCCCACGCAGACTCATTAGCAGCTTGCATTAGGGCTAGTTCTTTAGGGATCACGTCTACACGGCGAAGTGCTTGTTTAAGCGTAAAGCTATCTATTGTTGTGGGTAGGTCGTACGACTTTAATATTTTAACAATATCATTGCTTTGTTTTTCATCTAACGGTAAGTCGTTTTCAAGCATCATTCGAGCAATTTCTAAATTAGCGCGTTGTTGTAAAATCTTTTTATTTTCGGCTTCTACATGCGGTTTAATAAAGTTAAAAAATGCCCGCTTTTTATCTTTTACATCCGCAAACTCAGAAAACTTTGGTAGCGTTACACTGTGCAGCGGTTTTTCTTTTTTCTTTTGCTTTTTAGATTGCTCTGAACTTGTTTGTTCATCTGAACCACTCTCGTCACTTTGTAAAAAAGGAAACGCCAGTGCCCAAATAAAAAGTGCGGCTAATATAAACTTTATAATGTTTTTTAACATGTACTCTCTCAATAAAACTTTAAATTATGTATGGGTAATGCACATACATACGAAGCGTTATTATACCTAAGCCACTTTATAAAGGCGAACTTTCACTAACTGCGCAAATACCGTACAACGTGTGCACTCGCAATTTATAGTTCATGGGTATATTCTAACGTTATTAACTAATTACGAGTCAGTAGTATGGACAAACAGTGGCAAAGCCGAATTATAGAACAATATAAACACCGCCCTAATGATAATCGCTCACCGTGGCAGGTTGATCGCTCACGTATTATTCATGCTGCTGCGTTTAGGCGTCTGCAAGCTAAAACCCAAATTATGGGTATTGGCTTAAACGACTTTTACCGCACTCGCCTTACTCACTCATTAGAAGTGTCGCAAATTGGCACCGGCATACTGCGCCATTTAAAAGTACAACACAGCGACTTTAGCCATTTTCCGTCAACCGGATTACTAGAAACCCTATGCTTAGCCCACGACATTGGCCACCCGCCGTTTGGTCATGGCGGCGAAATTGCACTTAATTATATGATGCGCGATCACGGTGGTTTTGAAGGCAACGCGCAAACGCTGCGTATTGTTGCCAAGCTTGAACCATACAGCGACGGCCATGGTATGAACCTTACCCGCCGCACCTTATTGGGCTTTATAAAATACCCTGCATTTATAAATAAGCTTTGGCACACTATCCCTAAAGCAAACCCTGAGCGTGCATTTATTAAAGCAGACGATTGGCGACCAGCTAAAGGCTTATATAACGACGATGCGGCTATATTCAATTGGATAGTAGAGCCCTTGAGTCAAAACGATAAAAGCTTGTTAAGTAACCACACGGCAATAGATAAGTACCGCGCTAAAACCAGCTATAAGTCGCTCGATAGCGCCATAATGGAGCACGCCGACGATATAGCCTATGCGGTACACGACCTAGAAGATGCCATAGCCACCAAAGTACTTACTCTTGATGATTGGCAAACCCATGCTTTACCACAACTGCAGGCGCTTAACTTTAGCTGGTTAAACGATATGCTTGAATCACTCACTTTTCGACTGTTTTCAAAGCATGATTTTGAGCGCAAAGATGCCATAGGCGAACTGGTTAATACCTTTATCATTCATATTCATTTAGATGTGCAAAACGAAGCGTTCGAATGCCCTATTTTAAAATACACAGCCAAGCTAGAAACTCAGTACGAGAGTGTACTGCAAATACTTAAACACTTTGTGTTTCAGCGCTTAATTCGCAACCCTAAAATGCAACAAATTGAGTTTAAAGGGCAAAACCTACTGATTGAATTATTTACCGCTTTTGCCAGCGATCCGCTGCGGTTATTACCCGAAACCACGCAAGCCCAGTACATAGAGGCGCAAAAACAAAACCAAGGTATGCGTATTATTTGCGATTACCTCAGTGGTATGAGTGATGAATACGCCTATAAAACCTATCAACGGCTGTTTTCACCCGTTCAATAATGAGTGGCTTATAAACGATTAATAAAAAACCGAGTAAGTTAATTTACTCGGTTTTTTTGTGGTTACTTCACTTTTAAAAGGTCGTAATTAAAGTGACTTAACTCCCATGTTATAAAGCGTAAAGCCATACATATCCGCGTACAAATCAATAATTTTACTCGTTGGTGTGCCTGCACCATGTCCGGCGTTTGTTTCAATACGAATAAGCGTAGGGTTTGCACCGGCTTGTTTAGCTTGTAACTGCGCAGCAAATTTAAATGAGTGCGAAGGCACTACTCTATCGTCATGATCCCCTGTTGTTATCATAGTTGCAGGGTATTCTATGCCCGCTTTTACATTATGCAGCGGTGAGTAGTTTTTTATGTAAGTAAACATTTCTTTGCTTTGCTCACTGGTTCCATAATCGTACGCCCAGCCTGCGCCTGCAGTAAATGTATGGTAACGCAGCATATCGAGTACGCCTACAGCCGGCAGCGCCACTTGAAATAAATCAGGTCGCTGGGTCATAACTGCGCCTACCAATAAGCCACCATTTGAGCCACCACGCAGAGCTAAACGCTGTTTAGATGTGTACTTTTTGCTTTGTAAATACTCAGCTGCGGCAATAAAATCATCAAATACATTTTGTTTTTGTAATTTAGTGCCTGCATTGTGCCACTCTTTCCCATACTCACCACCACCGCGAATATTGGCCACCGCATACACGCCGCCTTGTTCAAGCCACGCGGCAGTAGTTGGGCTAAAGCTTGGCGTTAAGCTAATATTAAACCCGCCATAACCGTATAAAATAGTTGGGTTTGAACCATCTAACTTTATACCGTTTTTGTAGGTAATTATCATAGGTACTTTAGTGCCGTCTTTTGAGTTATAAAACACTTGCTCAGAGGTGTAATCGTCACTATTAAAATCAACGCCAGATTTACGATAAACACCCGACTCCCCTGTAGTTACATCAAACGTATAGGTCGTTCCTGGGGTTTTGTAATTGGTAAAAGAGTAATACAGCGTTGTTTGCTCTTTTTTGCCACTAAAGCCACCCGCTGTGCCCACACCCGGCAAGGTAATATCGCGAATTAGCTCTCCCTTTTTGTTGTACTGTTTCACTTTTGAAATAGCATCAACCATGTAATTTGCAAAAAAGGTATCACCGCCTTTAGTAAGCTTTAATACATTTTCGGTTTCGGGAATAAAGTCCTGCCAGTTTTGCGGACCAGGATCAGCTGCATCTACCGTTACTACTTTTTGATTTGGGGCATTTAAGTTAGTCACTAAAAACAGCTTACTGCCTTCGTTATCAATAACCGATGTATCTGAGTCTGTGTTTCCTACAATAGTCACAAACTCGCTATTTTTTTGAGTTAAGTCTTTAATAAATAGCTTATTACCCGAAGTAGAAGTACTAGCCGAAATAAGTAAATAACGGCCATCATGCGTTACATCTGCTCCTACATAACGATGTTTTTGCTCATCGGTTGCGCCAAATACCAGTTTATCGGTTGCTTGATCAGATCCTAAGGTGTGATAGTACACTTTATGCTGATCGGTTTTAGCCGACAACTCACTGCCTTCAGGTTTATCGTAGCTAGAATAGTAAAAACCCTCGTTGCCTAACCAGTCTATGCCACTAAATTTCACATCAACTAAAGCCTGCTCCACTTGCTCTTTAGTTTGCGTGTCTATAATAATAATTTTGCGCCAATCACTGCCGCCTTCCGATATTTGATACGCGAGTAATGAGCCATCTTTTGAAAACGACAACCCCGACATAGACGTAGTGCCATCGTCGCTAAACGTGTTTGGATCTAAAAACACCTCAACGTCACCACCCTCTTTACTGCGATATAAAACATACTGGTTTTGCAGGCCATCGTTTTTATAAAAGTAGGTGTAATCGCCCTCGGTAAAGGGAGCGCCTATTTTTTCGTAGTTCATTAACTTTTCAAGACGTTGCCTTAACTTATCGCGATAAGGAATTTGCTCTAAATACGAAAAGGTTACCTTGTTTTGTGCTTTAACCCAGCTGGCAGTCTCTGCGCTCATATCATCTTCTAACCAGCGATATGGGTCGGCCAGTGTTTCGCCAAAGTAGCTATCTACTACCACACCCTTTTTAGTTACTGGGTAGCTCACTGAATTTGCTTGGCTCATAGGTGCTTTAACTTCTTTATTAGTTGCGGTATTTGTTGGCTCTGAACAGCCACTAAGTGCTACAAGAACAGCACATGCTAGGGTTTGTTTAAACATTTATCGTTCCATTATTATTGATTTTTAATAGTAGGCCTAAGTTATTAACTTTAAGCAAGTTTGTCTACCTAGATACGTTCAATACCACTTGTCGCTGTAAACAAGTGTAAATTTAGGCTTTAATAAGATTACACAGCATTAATAAATAAGAGCAGTACATGCCCAGCCCTAAATTTAATAGCTTTAAAGCATTTTACCCCTACTACTTAACAGAGCATCGCAATATTACGTGCCGACGCTTGCACTTTATTGGCAGCACTTTAGTACTTTTTGTTATTGGCGTAGCGGTGCTTAAATCGCAATACCCTTTATTGTGGTTGTTACCTGTAATTGGCTATGGTTTTGCCTGGGTTGGGCATTTCTTTTTTGAAAAAAACAGACCCGCTACCTTCAAGCACCCTTTTTACAGTTTGTGGGGCGACTGGGTTATGTTTAAAGATATGCTCATTGGAAAAATAAAGTGGTGAGTTATATCTAGTAAACAATGTAGTGAGTTATAGCTAATAAAATAAATTTCTATTATTAACCCCTCACTTTAAAGTAAACATTATGTTTATTGAATGTTATTCAATTGACTGCCTTTGCTGCTTGGGTATATGTTAAAAGCTGTAATTTTAATTAGCTCAATTGTTACTGCAAATTTAACTGAACTAATTTACTGCGTTTTTGAATGAGGGAATCAACATGAATAATAAATTATTATTAAAACTGCAAAAATCAACGCCACTCACTGTGTGCGCGCTAAGCGTATCGGCGGCATTACTGGGCTCTATGTACGCATCTGCTGCTGAGCAAGACACCCAAGCCGAGGCAAATATTGAACAAATTAGTGTTATTGGCTCGCGCCGACTAGGCCGAACTGTAGAGGACAGCCCAGTTCCAATTGATATTATTGGTGCCGATTCGCTTAAAAACTCAGGCCAAACCGAAACCAACGCCCTGCTTAGTAGCTTACTGCCTAGCTTTAACTTTCCGCAAGCATCACTTACCGATGGTAGTGACCATGTACGCCCAGCTCAACTGCGTGGTTTAGCACCCGATCATACCTTAGTGCTTGTTAATGGTAAGCGCCGTCATAGTAATGCGCTACTTAATTTAAATGGCTCAACGGGTCGAGGCTCATCATCGGTTGATTTAAATGCTATTCCGGCCAATGCTATTGCCCGAATTGAGGTACTGCGTGATGGCGCTGCTGCACAATATGGATCCGACGCAATAGCCGGTGTTATTAATATTGTACTTAAAAGTGCCAGTAGTGGCGGTTCTGTATCGGCTATATATGGCGCAAACATGACCGAAATGGATGGCGTGCCTGAACTTAAATCGGTATCAGAAGATGCCAATGGTAATTTAGCCTTCAACGAAGGGAGCGACCGTTCATTAACCGATGGTCAAACGTTAACACTGCAAGGCAATATGGGATTTGAGCTAGGCGATAACGGTTTTTTAAATATATCTACCGAATATCGCGATCGTCATTCAACCAATCGCTCTGACTACGACCAACGTGAAAACTACGCTCGTTTAGATGATGGCTCCGTAAATGGCGCACTCGATCCACGCGAGTTAACCTGGGATCGCTACAATCATAATTTTGGTAATGGTAATGTAGAAGACTTTTCTGTTTTTTATAACGCAGGATATGAGCTAACAAATAACGCTGAACTGTATTCTTTTGGCTCTTATAGTAAACGTGAAGGCGAAGGTGGAGGTTTTTACCGCCGCGCGCAAGATGATCGTAACGTCACCGAAATTTACCCCGACGGCTTTTTACCGGTTATCACCTCTGATATAAATGACTTTTCTCTCGCATTGGGTGTTAAAGGCTTTGTGAGTGAGTGGAATTACGATGTATCTGCCGTATACGGGCTAGATGACTTTGAATTTGGTGTAATAGATAGCGTAAATACCTCGTATGGGCCAAGCAGCCAAACACGTTTTGATGCCGGTACACTTACCTACGACCAACTTACGCTTAATGTTGATTTTAGCCGCGAGGTTGATGTCGACTTTTTAGCCAGCGGCTTAAACATTGCTGTAGGTGCTGAGTACCGCCGCGAAGGCTACGAAATTCAAGCAGGCGAAGAAGCCTCTTATGCCCAAGGCACATTTGGCCCTGGTGGTGCAGTAACCGATCCAGTGAACGGCCCATTTGGTTCAGCAGGCTCGCAAGTGTTCCCTGGTTTTACCCCTGAATCGGCAAGCGATAACAGCCGCCATAATGTAAGCTTATACGTAGATTTAGAAGCCTACATTACCGACAACTGGAACTTAACCGTTGCAGCGCGTTACGAAGATTACTCTGACTTTGGTGATACCTTAAACGGTAAAATTGCCACACGTTATACACTAACCGAAGATTTAGCGCTGCGCGCCTCAGTATCAACCGGTTTTAGAGCGCCTTCGCTACAGCAACAACATTTTACTTCAGTTGCTACTGTATTTGTTGATGGTGAACCCACACAAACCGGTACTTTTGCACCCAGCAGTAACGTTGCAAAAGCACTCGGATCACCTGGCCTAGATGCCGAAGAAGCCACCAACTATGGAATAGGCTTTACTTGGTCAACCGACTTTAATTTCAGCTTATCGGTAGATTACTATCAAATACTTATTGATGACCGTATTGTACTGTCGAATAACTTATCTGGCGCTGCTATTGCCGATTTACTCGAAGGTACAGGGGCTAATCAAGGACGATTTTTCTTAAACGCTATTGATAGTAAAACTCGCGGTGTTGATGTGGTTGCATCATATAACCTAATTACAGATAACTACGGCGATGTAGCATTTAATTTAGGCTTTAACTATGGCAAAAACCAAGTAACAGACATTATTGCCCCACCTGCAGAGCTGCAAGGCGCTGGGTTTGATCAAGACAACTTATTTTCTGGTAACGAACTACGTCGCTTTGAAGTAAGTACCCCGCGTAATAAATATAACTTAAGCGCGGTTTGGACTATGGATGATTGGCGCGCCACCTTACGAAATACTCGCTACGGCGAAACCCAAGATCCATCGGATATTGCACAGCGTAACGAAGTTTTAAAACCTAAATGGATCACCGATTTAGATGTAGCCTACGCAGTAACTGACAATGTATCGGTAAGCTTAGGTGCTAATAATATTTTTGATGTATACCCAGATCCAACCCGCGACCTAGTTGATGACGTAACTACATTCTCACGTTTATTTTCGTACTCAAGCTTTTCGCCATTTGGTTTTAATGGCCGCTACGTTTACGGCAAAATAGAAATGAGATTTTAATCCGCTAAGGTTTAAAGCTATTTAACCTAAGCGCTAATTAAATAGCAAAAATACAAAAGCCACCTAATTAAAGTTAATTAGGTGGCTTTTTAGTGGGTTAAATTAAAAACTAAATTTTAGTTAACCAACCGTGTGTATCTGCAGTTTTACCCCATTGAATATCGTTCAATGCTTGGCGCAGGCGCGCCGTAGTTGGGCCAGCTTCGCCGTTACCAACTTGGTATTCTTTATCATTATGAATAAACGTGCCCACTGGTGTTAATACTGCCGCAGTACCCGAAAGTGCTGCTTCAGTGCCCGGTTTAGCTGCGCGCTCTAAAAGCTCAGTAACACTAAAGTTACGCTCGCTTACCGTCATACCTAAGTCTTTAGCTATGGTTAAAATACTATTACGGGTAACACCATGTAAAAATGTGCTATCGAGCGCTTTAGTAATAATTTCGTTGCCATCAATTAAAATAAAGTTAGCTGCACCGGTTTCTTGTACGTCGCCACCTGGACAAAATAAAATTTGATCAGCCTGATGCTTAGTACGTGCTGCTGAAATTGGTCCTAGTGCACTGGCGTAGTTGCCACCACTTTTTATCATGCCCATGTGCGGCGCACAGCGCATACCATCTTCTTCAAGTAATACGCGCAGTGCCGTTGCACCGCCACTAAAGTAATCACCTACTGGCGATAACAAGGTATATAGCAATGAGCTCATTGAAGGCGCAGCGGCTTTACCAATTGCGGCCTCAGTACCAATATGCGTTGGGCGAATATACATAGAGCCCGGTGGTAAAGGCGTTTCATCTGCATATTGGCGCACAATATCAATAATCATGGTTTTTAGCATCTCGCCATCAACACTTGGTAAACTAAGCAATTCAGAACTCTGCTGCATGCGCGCAATGTTTGCATCCATTCTAAAAATATAGACTGAGCCATCTTCATGGCGAAAGGCTTTTAAGCCTTCAAAACATGTGCTTGAATAATGTAAAACGTGAGCGCCAGGATGCAGTTCAAGCTTATCAGAAGGGACAATTGAGCTTTCGCTCCATTTATTATCAGAAAAACGAGCTTGAATCATCTGCGGCATAAACACAGTACCAAATGCGGCCATTTTAATCTCTCTTGTGTGGTCTATTTTTCTCCATTGTATGACAACCAACTACTACTTAACCATAGCAAAACAGCCTGTTTTTAAATTAATTAGAAGAGTTTTTTGCATGTAGTGGTGGTTATTTAATCAAAAAAGCCATTTACAACACTTTAATGCAATAATCAGCTAACGCCTTTACGCTAACCGATTATTTAATGCAGGCATTACCGTTACAGCTACTTTATTAATCATTATTTAAAAGAATACCGAAATATACGCTTTAACACCGAGGCATATTGACTAAAAAACCCTCCCGTATTGTAGGCAATGCCTTGTTTTTGCAATACTGCTTGTACTTGCGGTGCCACTTCTTGATAACGCGACGAAGGCATATCTGGAAATAAGTGATGCTCAATTTGAAAACTCAAATGCCCGGTTAATACATGAAACCAACGCGGCCCTTTAATATTTGACGAGCCCAATACTTGGCGGTAATACCACTGCCCTTGGCTTTCGTTTACACAGTCTTGTTCTTTAAAGGTTTCGGTTTGCTCAGTAAAGTGACCACAAAATATAATGGTCGACGTCCATAAGTTACGAATTAAATTTGCTACTAAGTTACCCGCTAATACCCACAAAAATAATGGCCCAGCAAGTAACGGAAATATCACATAATCTTTAATTAATTGGCGCGCGCCTTTACTAAAAAAGCGCTGTTTTAAGGTGCTATGCAATACGGCACCATCGCGGTGTGGCTTCTTTTTACCTATAAACACGCGCTCGCCTGCCAGTTCGTGATACGACACTCCCCATTGAAACAACACACTTAAATTTAAATAGGTTATAAATTGCCACGTGTTTTTTAAACGCCATTTAAAATCGTCACTTAACCTTAATAAGCCATAACCAAAATCGCGGTCTTTACCTATAATATTGGTGTATGTGTGGTGCTCAAAGTTATGCACTCGGTGCCAACTTTGTCCATCGCAGGCTATGTCCCATTCATAGTTTTGTGAATTAAGTTGCTTGTCGTTCATCCAATCGTACTGGCCATGCATTACATTGTGGCCAATTTCCATATTATCTAAAATTTTAGCAAGGGCGAGTAACAGCACACCCACAACCCACAGTAATGGCACAATAAAACCAAGCATAAGTAAAATACGCCCGCTCCATTCGCATACTCGCTGTTTACGTACAACAGCGCGAATATAATCAGCATCTTGCTGGCCTACTTTGCCAAGGGTATCCATTTTTATGGCATTTAATTCTTTTTCTAATTGCTCAAAGTTAATGGTTTTCATAATTGTAGCTCCAAATCACTTACCGCTTGGCTTACGCAAAGTTGAATTAACTGCTCGCCGCTATCACTTAATTCACCGGTTTTTAAATTGCGTACCACGCCTGACTTTTTAATACATTGGCACTGATGGCAAATACCAATGCCGCAACCGCGTTTAACGGGTAGCTTTTTTTCTTCAAACTGAGTCAGCAAAACATCGTTGCCCAACACCACATGCGCGCCACTGTTAATTTTCACATTAAATTGGCTATCGCCTTTTAAGCTTGGCAACGCTAAACCAAATGCCTCTTGGTAGTAATTTAAATCATGCTTTTTAGCAAAGTCACTCACCGTTTGCATAAAGGCTGCAGGGCCACAGCAATAAATATCGGGGTTTTCCCATGGTTTAATATTGCAGGTTATATCGCTTGATTGCTCGCGCGTTAATAATAAAAACGAAAAATGCGCAAACTGCGCCGCCAGTTCACTCAGCTCATCAACACATTGATGCTCAGTTACTTTTGCGTAATACACTAACAACACCTTTTGCGTGGTTTGGCTTAGGTAATCATCAAGCATAGCCAGCATGGGGGTAATGCCCGACCCACCAGCAATAAAAGTGGCCGGTGTATGTGTGTTTTTAAATACAAAGTCGCCGTTTGGCGCAGAAATACTGCACCACAAACCCGCTTTTAAGGTGTTATTTAGTAAACTTGTAAAACGCCCTTGTGGATTTGTTTTGATTAGTAAACGCACTAACCCTGTATTTTTAAATTGCTGAGCGCTTGAAGCCACAGTAAAAACACGCGTTAATAATCGCCCGTTAATTTCAAGGGTTAAACTTATATGCTGCCCAGCAGTATGCTTAGGCCATTGCTTACTTGGTTTAAGTTGCACACTTAAAAAATTGCCATTAAGGGTAACTGCGGCAACTACTTGCGCTCTATATTGCCCTGCGCGCCATGCGGGTTTAAACATCTGCATAATTGGCTCTATATAACTGGCAAAACTTTGATGGTGTAAAAACCATTTTGAAAATTGATCTAATATTTGCGTGATCATAAGCACTTAATTCTCTATTGCGATTCAAAACACTTTAGGCTTACACGTGTGCGCCCAAACTTTCAGCGCACAAGTGTACGCTCAATATTTGTGATTTCAACCCTGTTAGAGTAATTATTCAATATTTAGCTGCAGGACTAATTTATACTTTAATAATCGATTTTCCACGCGGCATCGTATGTATACTCAATCAAGCAAATACATTAAAAGTAATTAAGAGAGTAAGCATGTTTTCGATATTTAAATCAGATCCAAGCAAAAAACTACGCAAAGAGTACGACGCAAAATTAGAGCAAGGCATGCAGGCACAGCGTAAAGGCGATATTAAAAGCTACGCTATGTTAAGCGCCGAGGCCGAAAAAATTTGGAGTGAAATAGAAAAAATAAACGCTAAAAAGTAATATACTTCTTAGCGTTGAAGAAAGATTATTACAAATCGTTTTTAGGCTGTTTTAGCTGCTTGTCGTGTACTTTAGAAAGTACTAACAGCGAGCAAATAGCACCTAATAGTGCTAATCCCATATCTGATTGGGTATCCCAAATATAACCTTGGGTGCCTAAAAACGCTTCGGCATTTTCGCCGCTCAACAATGCCACCCACCACTCTAGTAGCTCATAAAAAGCACTAAAGGCTAAGCATATCGAAATAATAAACGTAATGAGCCACCCTTTGCCATTAACTGCATTTTTACGCAGTAAAATTTCGCGTGCTAATAATGCAGGTACAAAGCCCTGAAAAAAATGCCCTACTTTGTCGTAGTTATTTCGCCCACTGCCAAATAAATTATCGAATAGCGGTACTTCAGCATAGGTGTAATGGCCGCCTACCATCAACACAATACAATGCGCTAAAATAAACCAATATAAAATAGGGGTTAACTTAAATTGTTTATAGGTGCCAAGCATAATTACCACACCAATAATGGCTGGTAGCACTTCTAAAAACCAAGTAAATTGATCTTTTGGGTTTATGCCCGACCAGATCAGCACGCTAAAAAATAATCCGAGCCATATATACTTTATTATCATTTTTATACTCAACTATAGCTTTCTTGAATTTTGGTATTATTTAAAGTTAACTTTAGCTGTTAAACGGTTAAATAAACGCGGAAAAAAGCGTTTAATGGTAGGAGCCCAACCACTTAAGCCTTGGCCAACAATCACTTCATCTTTTTTGCTATTAATAGCGTTAATCATTTTTGATGCGGCTACTTTAACATCCATGCCATTTTCTATAGCTTGCTCAGATTTATTTTGTGCAACACCTTGCGGGTTTAATGAGTTGTGCGCAATCGCGGTTTTTATAAAACCTGGGCAAATTGTTAAACAATGAATGTTATGCTCTTTTACTTCTGCGCGCAGGCAATCCATAAACCCCACCACAGCAAATTTAGTGCCTGAGTAACCGGTTCTTAGTTTAGAGCCTACCTTTCCTGCCACACTACTTATAGCTACAACCGAGCCACTTTTTCTTGCAACCATAGAGGGCAGTACCGCTTTAGTTAATGCCACTAAACCAAAATAGTTAACCTCCATTAATTGGCGGTACACTTTAAAGTCGTTTTCTAAAAATAAGCTACGCTGCGATATGCCACCGTTATTAATTAAAATATCGATTGCGGGCAACTCATTTATTGCCGCGGTAACTTTACTTAATACTTCTTCGGGCTTTGCTAAATCGAGTGGCAATATTAAATGCCCTTCTCCTTTTAGTTCAGCCTTAAGCGCTGTCAGTTTTTCAACATTACGCGCCGATAAAATAACGCTAGCACCTAGCTCTGCAAACTGTATTGCCAGCTCCTTACCTATGCCCGATGACGCACCGGTGATCCACACTGTTTTATTATTATAATTCATACTTTGTTACCGTATTTTTATGCTTTAGTTACAGCAGGTTAGTTATTGTTTTTATGGCTTAGTTGGGCCGGCAATATCGGTTACTTGCTGCTCTAGCTTTTTATAGCAGCCCAACATAAATAATAGCTCTGCAGTTACATACAAAGGGCCAATAATAAGCCCCGATATATCATCTATAAACGCGGGTTTTTTACCTTCAAAATAATGGCCAGCAAACTGTAAAATCCAACCAAACACAAACAGCCCTACACTAATCGTTAACCAAGGCGTAAATGCCATGGCTACAATAGGTTGCGCACCCACAAGTAATATAGTTAATAGCACAGCCATAATAAGACCCAACGACACACTCAACATTAAATAATACACAACTGATACAAATACAATAAGTTGTCCGCCATCTATAACAAGGCCTCCCAACGGGATCTGAATGCGCGCCAATAAGCACAATACGGCAAATACAATGAGCGGAATGCCTAACAGGTGGGTGAGTACATTGCGTTTTGAGCGGTGATAAAGCCCGTAGTTACCTAGTTGCTGCTGCAGGGTTTTCATTAGTAATCCTTGTTTATTTTTGTTATAAGTTTTTACCTTAGCAAAAGTAAGCACAATAACAATGTAAACTATTCAATATTATGTAAATTAAATAAGTGCAAAAATTATTTTTCCCGGCTCATGCTGAGGTTTCATATCCATTCGATCGCGCCCTTGTTGGTATTCTTGCTCAAGCATTTTTTCAAGTTCGTTAATTTTATCTGCAATTACATCAAGATCAGCGCCTTGCGCTTGTAACTCTTTAGTCAGCTCCTCTATTGCCGCTTTTAGCTCGTCTATTTTGTCTTTATTTACACCTAAACGCTGATAAACAAGCGCTTCTTGAGCTTTTTCTAAAAATGATTGCTCTTTAGGGGCTGAGTTTATGCCTTTAACATCACCTGCTTTTTCATCAATGGGGGGATTGATTGCCGCAACTTCGCTTGGGCTTGCCGCTTTAGTTACACTAGAGGAGTTATAGTTACTGTATTGATTTTTAAACGTTATTGTTGTCATTAGCTCAAATCCATTGTTGCGTTACAAGCTATGCAGCAATTTTAGTTCCAACTAAGTAAAAAAGCCCTAACAAAATCTAAACTTAAACCTTACTTAGCTTTATTTAAAATAAAAGCAAAATAATAAATAGTTAGAGCTAAGTATTATGGGTGTTTTTATAACCATGTATTGATAGCAATATAACTATTATAAGTAGTTATATTGCAACATAACGACTGCTTATTTAATTTAAGTTTTAGGTTCTAAATGTAATCTATGGAGTTCATTACGCACCCATTTTGTATCGAGGTAATGCTCTAAATTAGCTTGGGCAAACTTTAAAAAGCTGCGCGCTGCGTGCGAAATGTGTCTGTCGGTACGCATTACAAAGTACCATTGGCTGGCTATATCGGTGTCGATCACATGCAGTTTTGTATAGCTATTATCACCTTTTGGTAAAACATGATGCGACAGCAAGCTAATACCCATACCCGACGACACTGCAACCCGTATGGCTTCGTTACTCGCCATTTTAACGCCGTCGCTAAGTACTAAGCCCCTACTTTGTAGCTCACTTTCAAATAGCATACGTGTGGCAGAACCATTTTCACGCAGTAAAAATCGATATGGCATTAAGTCCGCCAACGTTACGTTTTTTTTATTCAATAGAGGATGATTATTAGGCACTATAAATTCTAATGGATTATGTAAAAACCGAGCAGCTTGGGCTTGCTCTAACGATGGTGGGTGGCTAAAAACGTAAATGTCGTCTTCTCCACGCTCAAAGCGAGCTAATACCTCTTCGCGATTGCCAATTTCAAGCGGTAACTCTACATGCGGATGCAAATTACTATAAGGGCCGAGTAATTTAGGTAAAATATATTGCGCCGTATTTACCATGGCAATTTTACATCGGCCTCGCTCGCCTCCACGTAATTCGGCTAAAAAATCTTGGTAATCTTCAAAATGAGCAAACACCTGCTTGCAGGTTCTAAATAGCTCAAGGCCAGCCTCGGTTACCTGTAACTTTTGCTGTTGCATAGTTATTAGTGGCTCTCCTATTTCTTCTTGTAAGCGCTTTATTTGAAGTGAAACAGTAGGTTGCGTTAAATAAAGCTGCCTTGCTGTTTCACTTAACGAGCGGGTTTTTACTACACTCATAAATACTTCTAGTAATCTAAACGATATATGCCTTAAATCCATACCCACCTCATAGATAGTTATCTATATATAACTACTGTTCATTTTATTATTTACTATACAAAGTTTTCTCTACAATAGCGCCACTTAATTTTATAGCTAGGAAACACCGTGCCCGATATTGTTGTTATGTTTTTTATATTAGGTTTAATCGCCGGACTTATACACTCTGATCTTGCTATACCCAAAGCCACTTACGAAACCCTAAGCTTACTGCTAATGCTTACTATTGGTTTAAAAGGCGGTATGGTTTTACACGGTAATTTAAATTGGCAGCTACTCCCTGAAATGGGGGCCATTATGCTGCTTGGGGGGCTTATTCCTTTAATGCTGTACCCTATTTTAAAGTACGTTATTACACTTTCTCATGCTAATAGTGCCAGTATTGCGGCGCATTATGGCTCTGTTAGTGCGGGTACATTTGCTGTTGCGCTTGCCTACGCAGAGTCGTCTAGTTTGGTTGTAGGCGCTGAAGTAACTTTGTATTTAGTGATGCTAGAGCTGCCGGCCATTATTGTTGGCCTGCTAATATATAGAAAATTTAATAAAGAAAGTGCGCCAGCTAAAAAGCTGTCTTTAAAAGCGGTTTGGCACGAAGCGCTAACCAATAAAAGCGTTATTTTACTCGTTGGCGGTGTAATTATTGGCATAATGTATGGCACGCAACAAGGTAGCCAAGTTACCAGCTTATTAACTAACGGCTTTAAGGTTGTACTGGCATTATTTTTACTTGAAATGGGTTTAACCGCAGCGCAAACTTTGCGCCCTGTGCCTTGGCATCATTGGAAGTTAGCTTTATTTGCTATTATTACCCCTTTATTTTTGGGCACGCTTGGCGTAGCAGTCGGTACACTTTTACACCTGGAAATGGGTTCAATTGTAGTTTTAGGGAGCCTAGTTGCCAGTGCCTCATACATTGCAGCGCCTGCAGCCATAAAAGCCGCTATTCCAGAAGCGAATATTGGCCTTGCTATGCTGTGCTCTTTAGGTATTACCTTTCCGTTTAATGTTTTAATAGGTATTGGTTTGTATCATCAATTAGCGCTGCTAATGCAGTAATCAAACGTTTAGTTTTAACTCAGCTGCATAAATTAAAACCGCTCGTTTACAACACATAAAAGTAATCGTTTTAAAGGCTGTTACTTTTATTTGTTGTGCCGCAACTGTTTATAACTTAAAAACACTTACTAATGGTTTGCTCAATAGCTTAAACTTATTGCTCTTATCGCATTAAACCAAGCAAATAAAATAACAAAAACCATACAATTTTAATACGTTTAAAACACAAACACGTCGCAATTGTGCGCTTATTTTACGTAATTGTGCACTTAAAAATTTATTTTCATTGATTAATAAAAAATCACTTTACTTCCTTTCAAAAGAGTCCTACATTCGCCGCAAAATCAACCAACATTAAATAATCGCCCTAAAACATAGTCGGTAAACAGCGTTTATTTATGACCTTAAAATCGGATAATTCTAATGATAGAATTCGTTGCTACTAGCAAGTCAAATAACCCGTTAGCACCTGTTATCGGTTTGTCTTTTTTTGCTATAGCTTCTGGCTTTTTAATGAGCCTGATCCCGCTATCGCTATCGGCATTTAAACTCGATGTAGATCTTGCCCCATGGCTAGCGAGTGTATTTTATTTTGGCTTACTTATTGGCGCTACATGCATTGAACGCATAGTAGTAAAAATAGGCCACAGGTTTGCTTTTATTTTATTTCTTAGTTTATTAATTTTAAGTGTTCTTGCTCAGCTAGTTATGCCTAAAGCTGGGGTTTGGTTAATGGCGCGTTTTGTTGCCGGTATGGCCGTTGCAGGTGTATTTGTGGTGGTTGAATCGTGGTTATTAATGACCAACACGCCTAAAGCTCGTGCTAAACGTTTAGGCCTTTACATGACCTCGCTTTATGGCGGCAGCGCAGTAGGCCAACTTGCTATAGCACCGCTAGGCACGGTAGGCGCTGTGCCCTACTTATTTGTAGTTGGTTTATTATTGCTAGCAATTTTAGCACCGCTATTAATTACATCAGGCCAACCAGATAGCCAAGAGCTACAAAAACTGCCATTAAAAGAAATTAAAACCCTTAGCCGTCCAGCAATATTAGGTTGCTTAGCGTCGGGGCTATTACTGGGGCCAATTTACGGATTAATGCCTGTATATATCGCAGCACAAAGCGAGCAAGCTCAATACACAGGTTTGCTAATGGCAATTATTATTCTTGGCGGCATGTTAGTACAGCCACTTGTAAGTTACTTATCTACTCGTATGGGTAAAAACTTACTCATGGCAATGTTTTGCTTTTTAGGTGCAGCAAGTGTGTTAGGTATATTGCAAGCAACCAGCTTTAGCGGCTTAGTTGTTAGCTATTTAGTGTTAGGGGCAGCAAGCTTTGCACTTTATCCTATTGCCATTACGCTCGCCTGCGACTCTTTGCCTATGGCTAAAATTGTATCAGCAACCGAAATCATGCTTTTAAGCTACAGCCTAGGCTCTGTGCTAGGCCCAATGCTTGCAGCTAACTTCTCTGATGCAAGCGATGGTATTTTACTTTATTTAGGTGGCTGCTTAGCCACCACCTGTATTTACATGCTAATTAAAAGCATGAAAGACATTCCAACAGGCAGTACACCCGTTGCAGGCTAAGCTAGCAACCACATAAATTAGTAATACAAAAATGCCGCTCAGTAAAATGAGCGGCATTTTTTGTTGTTCACAATTAATAATAATACTTTATAAAGGCATCGCCCTTTTTAATCTTTGCTATTTAATGCTTCTTATAAAGATAGCTCTTGTTTAGCGCGCGTTAAGTTATGTGATACAAGTGCGTTTTTATTAAGCTGCACTGCCTCGTATAAATCAGCGATTGCAGCAGTCTCGTTATTTGCTTTTAAACGTGCAACACCACGGTTACTTAACGCGTACGATGTAAGCTGGCGTAGTTTAAATTTAGAGCCTTGTGCATTATTTAATAGTGCAATTGCTTGTGTACACACGGCTTCAGCTTCAGCGTAATTTTTTGACTTAACGTTAAGCGCACAGCTGTTAAACGATTGCTCCAACTGCTGTGGTGCAGTTGCGGTTTCAATAACCATTAATTTGTAATCACTTTGCTCAGCCATTGCAGCAGCTGAACATGTAAGTAGTGAGCTAAGAGCGATAGTTTTGATAAGTGTTAATTTCATGGTCATAGTCCTATTAGTTAAGTCGTGCTTGTTGCCGACAACTGAACTTTAGAGAATTAACACAAAATCGACAAACGATTAAAATAAACTCGATAGGTGAATAAAACTAACCTATAGACTTTAGTCTAGTGATGATTCATTAATTTACTCTCATATAATTTATCTAGTTGTCGTAGCCCCTCTACTTACTTTTTGCTTCACTTATGCTTAAAAAGCAAGCACATCATTTTTCACCCAAAACTATAAACTCCCCCGCCCATATGCCATAATCTAAATAATTCATAATTTTAGTAACTTGGCGCTATTTTTGGCGCTTTAAAGTTAACTACTCAAGGTTTTACGCATGGCATATCAAGAGCAAAATCAAGCAACAATCTATTGGCACGACTACGAGACTTGGGGGGCTAGTCCGCAAAAGGATAAGCCGAGCCAGTTTGCGGGTGTTCGTACTGATCTTGATTTGAATATTATTGGTGAGCCGCTTATTGAATACTGTAAACCGCAGGCGGATTACTTGCCGCATCCTGAGGCGTGTTTAATTACCGGTATTACGCCACAAGTGGCGATGAAAAAAGGCTTGGTTGAGGCTGAATTTATAGCAAAAATTCATGCACAATTTAGTGTGCCAAATACCTGTGTTGCCGGTTATAACAGTATTCGCTTTGATGACGAAGTAAGCCGTTATAGCTTTTATCGTAACTTTTACGACCCGTACGAGCGCGAATATAAAAACAACAATAGCCGCTGGGACATTATTGATTTAGTGCGTGCTTGTTATGCACTGCGCCCAGAGGGCATTGAATGGCCGTTAAAAGAAGACGGTAGCCCAAGCTTTAAGTTAGAGCATTTAACCGTTGCCAACGGTATTGAACACGCTGCGGCGCACGATGCACTAAGCGATGTAACCGCTACTATTGCACTGGCTAAACTAATAAAAGACAAGCAGCCAAAGCTGTATAACTTCTTTTTTAGTTTACGTGGTAAAAAAGCCTTGGCTGAGTTGGTTGATGTATTTAACATGACCCCGCTTGTACATACCAGCTCACGCATTCCAGCAACGCAAGGCTGTACTAGCTGGGTTGCACCTATGAGCTTTCATCCGGTAAATAAAAATGCCGTAATTTGTTTTGATTTAACCCAAAGCCCACAAGTACTTATTGATTTAAGTGTTGAGCAATTACGTAAACGTTTATATACCAAGCGTATTGATTTAGCTGAAGACGAATTACCCGTAGGGTTAAAACTAGTGCATTTAAACAAGTGCCCTATTTTAGCACCTGCTAAAACGTTATTACCTGAAAATGCAGCGCGTTTAGGCATTGACCGCGAGCAATGTTTAAAAAACTTGGCGGTGTTAAAAGCCAATAGCGAGTTGCGCGATAAAGTAACTGAGGTGTTTAACGAACAAGGCGATTACAGCGCCACAACTAACGTTGACTATTTACTTTACGATGGGTTTACTAGCCATGCTGATAAAGCTAAATTTGCGATTATTCGCGATGCAAAACCCGAAGACTTAGCCGATTTAAAACTCGATTTTGAAAATAAAAAGTTTAATACTTTATTGTTTAGATACCGCGCTCGTAACTGGCCGCAAACGCTTAACCAGCAAGAGCTGGATCAATGGCGTCAGTATTGTCAAAACAAGTTAATGCACGGGGAAGATCAACCCTCAATTAACGCTCAAGACTTTATGATCACACTTGAAAATTTAGCCCATGAGCACGACGACAGTGAAAAAAACCTAACCATTTTAAAAGCCTTATATAACTACGCACAAAGCATGTAGCTTGCTTTAAGTTTATTGGTACAAGGCATACAAAAACGCGACGCTTTATAACTAAAGCGTCGCGTTTTTTGTTTTAAGTAAATGAGAAGACATAAAACCAACAATGATCTTTTTAGATCTATCACTTCCTCTAAAAGCGCAGCGCCTCTTAACCTCTTGGTGAATAAATCACTTTACGGGCTTTGCACGCAAGCTTGGCGTCTACAACGACATACTCAAGGTAAACGTTATTTTTTATGCTGTGCTTCAATGCGTGCAAGTAAGCTTGATGTATCGTAGCGGCCACCGCCTAATGCTTGCACGTCGGCGTAGTACCCATCTACTGTGGCTGTCATTGCTAGCGTTGCGCCGTTATTTTTAGCCTCATTAAGCGCTATGCCTAAGTCTTTACGCATCCAATCAACTGCAAAACCAAAGTCGTATTCCCCTGCCCACATGGTTTTGTAACGGTTTTCCATTTGCCACGAACCGGCTGCGCCTTTAGAAATAGTTTCTATTACTTTTTCACCATCAAGCCCTGCTTGCTTTGCAAAATGTAAGCCTTCGGCTAAGCCCTGTACTGCACCCGCAATACAAATTTGATTAACCATTTTACATAATTGCCCTGAGCCTACGCCACCTAACAATTGGCTAAAACGACTAAATGCCGTCATAACAGGCTGCACTTTGGCAAATACAGCTTCGCTGCCACCAGCCATTACTGTAAGCACGCCATTTTCGGCGCCAGCTTGGCCACCCGATACTGGCGCGTCAATAAAGTCGACTTTTAATAACGCTGCTTTTGCTGCCACTTCGCGTGCCACAGTTGCTGAAGTAGTAGTATGATCGACCAAAATACTGCCCGCTTTAATACCGGCTAACACCCCATTTTCGCCATATACTACCGAGCGTAAATCGTCGTCGTTACCCACACACATAAATACAATGTCGGCATCGTTTACAGCTTCGCGTGGAGAGGCTGCAAAGCTGCCGCTAAATTCGTTAGCCCACTTTTGAGCTTTAGCTTGAGTACGGTTATAAACGCACACACTGTGCCCTGCTTTTGCTAAATGCCCCGCCATTGGGTAACCCATTACGCCTAAACCTATAAATGCTACTTTCATTGACATAAAAATGACCTATTAAACTGATAACTTAAAAACCATGCCTGATTATGTCAATCGGTTGATAAAAAAGCGAATGAAGTCTTTATAAAGTTTATTTAATAGGAAATTAAGTAGGTGATCTATGGATAGTATTTATCAATTTAATGCAGAATGCTGTAACAAGGCGCTTTTTTCTTTTAAGCAGTTAAAAGGCAAAACGCTACTTATTGTAAATATTGCCAGTGAATGTCATTTTTCGGCGCAGTTAACCGCTTTAGAAAAACTGTATCAGCAGTATAAAAACAGTGGATTTACCATTTTAGCGTTTCCGTGCAATCAATTTGGCCAAAAGGAGCCGCTTGATAATTTAGCCATTAACAGCTTTTATCAAGCGCAATTTAATACCACATTTGAAATATTTGCCAAAGTAATGGTAAACGGCCCAGAAGCTCACCCCTTGTTTAATTACTTAAAGCTGCACACCAGAGGTATTTCGCAAGGACGAGTAATAAAGTGGAACTTCACTAAATTTTTAATTAATTCGCAAGGCCAACTTGTTTCTCGTTATGCGCCGCGCACCAAGCCAGAAACGTTAAAGCAGGCAATTGAAAATCAGTTATTGCTAACAGCTAGATAACAAAGCAAAACGAGAGCAAAAGCTCCCGTTTTTTTATAACGTGCAGTAATGCTTAACTACTAAATGCCACATTGGCAAATACCAAGGTCATTAATATTGGACAAACAAAACGTATGTACTGAGCAAACCAGTAATGCGCGCCGCTAGTTGCTTGGTGTAATTTGTTACCGCGCTGCCATAACCAGCCCACTGTAACAAAGTAAAACAGCCCCATTAACGGTAATTGGTACTGGGTAAATACCATAATAACCAAGCCAAATAACCAATCAAAATTAAGTATTATTAAGCTGGCAAACACTAGCACTACGCCACTAACCAGCCACGTAGCTTTAGTGCGATCAACGCCGTGGTTTTCGACTAAAAACGCCACCGGAATTTCGGTGGTTGATATAGTAGAAGTAACCGATGCTATCGACATTAATACAAAAAACAATAAACCAACCAATAAGCCAATATCGCCCATGGTGCTGAATAACGCTGGTAAAATGGCAAAAATAAGCTGCCCTTCGCCAATTAATTTACCGTTACTAAACACTTCTACGCCGTTGTGCTGCGCCACATAAATAGCAGGCACAATAAGTAAACCAGCTAAAAAGGCCACACTGGTATCGAGTAGTGCTACGCTGGCAGTCAGTTTTGGTAAGTTAGCACCGGGTTTTAAATACGAGCCGTAAATCATCATACAGCCCACACCTAGCGATAAGGAGAAAAAGGCTTGCCCCATAGCTGCAATAATTAAGTTAGGGTCGAGTATTTGGCTAAAATCAGGTATTAAATACGCTGCAAAGCCATCACTTGCACCATCTAGCGTTGCAATATAAATAATTAAACCAATTAGCAATACTAGTAGCACCGGCATTAAACGCCGTGACCAGGTTTCAATACCCGATTTAACCCCTTTTAAAATAATACTCGCGGTTAAAATAAGCATAAGTGGGGTAAACACAAAATTACGCAGCGCAGAGTCGCTGTGTAAAAATTCGCTAGCGCCGCTAAAGCCTAAAAATGTAGTTACGGGTTCAATAGCATACGACAGCATCCACCCCGCCACTATTGAATAAAAGCTAAGCATTACAATAGCGCCGCCAAGGCCAATATAACCTGCAGCCGCGCCTACTTTAGGGGCTTTATTTTGCCATGCTTGCCTAAGTGCTTTTACCGGATTAGCTTGGGCGTAATACCCTAAATACAGCTCGGTATATAAAGCCGGCAAAGCAAGTAAAAATATAACAATAAAGTAAACCAGTAAAAAAGCACCGCCACCATGATTAGCAGCCTGCGTAGGAAAACCCCATATATTACCTAAACCTACCGCTGCGCCAGCGGCGGCCAATACAAAACCAAGTCGACTTTGAAAACCATCACGCACTTGTGTCATACACCTACAAATCTGTTATTATTTTAGCTGTTGTGAATTAAACCATATTTCATCGCGCCTTAGTAATAAAAATGTACCTAGCGCGCACAACAACTAACAACCGCTCACTATATGTTCAGCTTATGCATACAAGCAGGTAATCGGTATTAAATTTATTATTATTTTGAGCGTTTATGAGTTCACTTTACTTTAAAAACACCCTGCAAATTAATCAGCCTTTTAGTAACAATAAAAGTCCTATTTTATTGTTTGACGCTAAAACGCTCGATATAAGCCAATATAATTTGCCTGATTATTTAAGCCCTTTTGAGCTGCAAATAATAAACCGCCGTAAAAGTGTCTCGGCCAAGCAAGAATATTTAGCCACGCGATTATTACTTAAGTATTTAGTTATAACCTCGCACCCTAATATGGCGGGCATTAAGCCGTGTAATATAAGTTCAGAGTTTAACCTACAAACAAGTAAATTAGCGCTACACATTAATAACAGCCACACCGTTATTAATACCTGTATATCGCATTCTAATGGTTTTGTTGGCGCTGCACTTAACCCTACAAAAGCCCAGTTTGGTTTCGATATTGAAAAAATAAGCACAAAGCGCCCATTTGAAAAGCTCGCAAAGCATTTTTATCATACCGATGAAATTGCGCTGATCACCAAGCCTGCCAATGCAGAGGATCAAGCTAAACACTTTTTTAGAATTTGGACCTTAAAAGAAGCGCTCGCTAAAGCCACCAGCCGCCCTATTGCCAAGTTGCTAAGCCCTAATGTGTTTACTGAGTTAACTTGCGCGCAGCTTAATGCCAGCAGTGCTGTGGTGGGTAAGTTTGATATAAGTGTAGTGAGTGAAAAAAGCACTGACTGGCAGTGCTCTCTTATTAATTTAGCTGTATTAGGCCGCGCAATCGCTCTCTAATAGTCGGCTATGAATAGCTTGCACTACGTTGTCGGATTCGCCTTGCTCGACCAAAAAGCACAAGTTATGCTTACTTGCACCGTGGCAAATTAGCCGTATATTAAAGTCACTTAATACCTGCATTAAGTTCATTTCATGCTGGCGTAACTGTATTTCTGAGCCAATAAGCGCCACTAAAGTTAAGTTATTTTCTACCGATACATGGCAAAACTCAGCAAGTTTATCTAAACACCCCTGATCAAGCTCTGGGCGCGATGCATTAGGCGCGTTATCAAGCGTTATTGCTACGCTAATTTCAGAGGTGGTCACTAAATCTACCGAAATATTAAACTCACTTAAAATAGTAAATACTCGTGCTAAAAAGCCACTAGCTAATAGCATTTCTGGGCTTTTAAGAGTAAGTAATATTTGGTTTTTGCGTTGTGTTACTGCGCGGATTCCTGGCAGTTGCGACTTTTCACGCTCAATCCAAGTACCACCACGCTCAGGTTCACGGCTCGACCCTACAAACACATTAATATGGCTGCGGCTGGCGGGTAAAATAGTTGCCGGATGCAATACTTTTGCACCAAAGGTAGCCATTTCGGCGGCTTCGTCAAAGCTGAGGCGTGCAATTGGCGTGGCTTTTACACATAAACGCGGGTCGGTACTAAAAATACCCACTACATCAGTCCAAATATGTACACTTTTGGCATGAATAGCCTCGGCCAATAATGCCGCGCTGTAGTCTGATCCACCGCGCCCTAAAGTGGTCGTTTGGCCGTGCTCGTCGCTGCCAATAAAGCCCTGTGTAACAATTACTTGATCGTCTAACAGCGGAATAAGTAATGCGCTTGCTGCTTGTGCAGTAGCTGCAACATTAGGAGTTGCTTTACCAAATTGACTGTCGGTTTTAAGCACTTGGCGCACGTCAAAGCGTATTGCATTTAAACCTTTTGAGCGCAGCACTTGGGTAAATAAATAAGTTGATAATCGCTCGCCAAAACTTAATAGCTCGTCATGTAGCGCTTTTGTTTGTAACGTTTGGCTGGCTAGTTTTTCAAATGCCGCTAACGTCTGGGCAAAGCCCTGCTCTAAATCGGTATCTAAACTCAATTCAGCTAAAATAGCCTGCTGAATCGCTAGCACACCGTTAATATGCGCTTGGCGCTCATCTTCGCTAAGGCTGCTATTGCACAGCTCAACTAAATGATTAGTGACTCCTGCGCTGGCGCTTAGTGCAACAATACGCACGCTTTTATCTGCTACTATTATTTTACTACTGTGATCCATAGCTGCAAAGTTAGCTACGCTGGTGCCGCCAAATTTAGCAACGGTATAATTTGATTTGTTGCCTAATAATACATGTGGCACTGATTGGGTTGTCATTTCGTCTCCTTTCACGGCATCCAAACCGTAATAAAACAAGAAGAACTTGGCAGCAAATATAAGGTAAGAAAATTCACTGCCAGAAGCTCTCCACCTATATTGGTGACAGTTTTGAGGATTCAGCCCCATAAACCGAAAAATAACGACGACGACGTGTTATTTTTCTCGGCGAGTACTTCCCTCTTTAATGCTCAACGGCGTTCGTCACCTCACATTAAATACCTAAGTATCGCACCTCTTCTGAATGTTGTATTAATGGCTATTTCAGCAATCACTAATAAAACAAAACCCCAGCAATATATTGAAAAGCTCAATACTTTACTGGGGCTTTGAAAGTTATCGTTTAGACATCTAGCTGTCAAGCACTTTAATAACTAATATTAAACAAAACCAGCCATTAAGTATGAGCCGGTATAGCCTACGGTGTAACAAATTAATAAATAAAACGACAAACGTAAGTAGTTCATAAAGGTCAGTTCTTTAACTTTACTCATGGCAATAATACCCGCCGCTGAGCCTATAATTAACATAGAGCCCCCTACGCCTGTGGCATAGGTAAACGACAGCCAATGCTGTTGTGTCATTACTATATCTGCTTTTAATAACGCGGCTGTAAGTGGTACGTTATCAACGCCTGCCGACAATATACCCATTAAATAGTTTGCGTATTCAGGTGCCATTATTGTGTACAGGTCGCTAAAGTGGCTTAACATACCAACTTCTTTTAGCGCTCCTACCAGTAATAATACACCTACAAAAAACAACAAGGTGTCGTATTCTATTTCACGAATGAAATCTATCATGTCTTTGTTTATGTCTTTTTTGCGCATTAAAAATTGCGCTACTAAAAACATCATAGACAAACCAAACAAAAAGGTAAGCAATGGCGGTACACTGTATAAAACACTCAGTGTTAAGGTAGCAATAACCGTAGATAAGAAGATAACTGCAATTGTAATATCGGTTTTTTCAATGCGTTTTTGCTTGGTTTTAGTAAAGTCGAGCTGGCCATTTAAGCCAATTGACAACAGTGCGGCTAACAGCATCACACTTACAAATGCTGGCCCAATTAACAATAACAAATTGCTAATAGTTACTTTGCCATCTAAAAATATCATTAACGTGGTTACATCGCCGGTAATTAACGACACACCACCGGAGTTAACCGCAAAGATAATCAGCGTGGCGTATCTAATTAGCTTTTTGGCTTCAAGTTTTAATGATAAAACCACCGCTAAAGATATAAGCGTAGCGGTTACGTTATCGGAAATAGAAGAGAATATAAATGCAAAAACACCAACCAAAAACATTAACTTACGTTCGCTAATTCGTTTTGGCATAATCCGGTTAACAATATTTTCGATAAACCCTTTTGAGTTTAAATAGGCAACAAAGGTCATTGCCGCCATTAAAAACAACCATAAGGAGGCAATTTCTAAAATATTATGATTAAGGAGTGATTGAATCGTATCAGGGCTTTGCCCATTAATAGGGAAGATAAAAGAGATAATCCAGCAGAGCGTACCAAAAAAAAGTGTCGTTTTAGCTTTGTTTACGTGGATTATATCCTCAATAACGATCAGCAAAAATGCAATCGCTATTAAAGTCAGGATAATAGAGGAAACCATGATAATTGAACAACCTTTGGAATAATGTAAAAATTGAACCTATGAAGAAAATAGAGCCGCACATTTCGTGTGCCTATTTTCGGTGCGGATGTTATCACTATGACCTGGTAAAAACTATTATTAAATCGTTGTAAAAACGAATACCATATAGCTATCAGCGCTATTAAAATTACGAATAACTAGCTTATTTAGCTACTTATTTAACAACATACTAGGATGTATAAACGCCTTATGATCCCAGCTAAAAAGCTATTAAATACCCTTAGCGAACATTGGGGGGTGCTAGAGCTATTATTTAAACGTTTTAAAATGGCCGACTTTAGTATTAAAGATTTGCAAAATGCCATTAAACAAAAACAACCTACATGGCATAACGAGCGTATTTATAAAGAAACTAATCGCTTGTTAAATCAAGATATTATAATTCCTTTAGCGAAATCTTCGCAGCTTGAAATAAACCGTGCCATTGCCGACTTTGCTACATTTTTACTGCAAGAAGAACATTTAGGTTTAGCACAAGAAATTAGCGTATTAGTAGAGGATTTAGCCCGCCTTGGCGATCGCTTAGCTAACGCGGGCGAAGTGGAAGACTTTGACGACTTACGCCGTTTTAGCCGTATTATGGATGATCGGGTGCGCAAAATAATGAAACTGTACGCACACAACGAAAACGCCATTTTAAATATTGTTGAGCAAGCTAAATCTAATAACGCGGTGCAATCGCTGCAAAAGCGTTATAAAGCGGTAATAGAAGCGTTTGACGAATACATAGAGCCAATGCTAGAAATGGTTGATATTCGAGGCGATTTTCATGCCTGCTTTAACCTTATAGAGCAGCAAATTAGTACGCAAATAGAGCATATTGAGCAATCGGGTAAAGCATATACCGACAAACGCATGCTAGAGCAATTACGTACCCGTATTCTCGAAATGCATTTAATCGGCCGCGAAAGCCTGCGTAAAAGTGCCGACATGCTAATGCCGCTGCGTGAAGAACTACGCCGTAATAACTTAATTACCCGCCAAGCTGCAAAAGTGCTTGGGCTAGTGCGTAAAAATGGCGTAGACAATATGCTAACTGCGGTGCAACCGCATTTTGTGAGCGACGCACAGCGTTACTCGCTGGGGCAACAACGCCATATAATTGCCTATATGGCAAGTTTGGTTGAGTTTGAGCATCAAGAATATCAATTGCCTGATCAGCAAGATGTACCGCCTTTTCAAACGCCAAATATTCCCGATTACAACGATGTTAAAAGCAGCTTTGCAAAACGCTTCAATACAAAACGTAAAAAGCCGCAACCATTGCTGCAATTTTTAGACGAAAGTTACCCCGATTTAGATGCCGAAGAAATGCTGTTTTTGTATCAAAAATTAGTAAGTGACAACGAGCTTGAAAAAAGCCAAAGCGATGAAAAAGCGCGCTTTAAAATTGCCGGTCAGTATTTTTCTCTTTATCCCTATAATTCACAGCCGCAAACACCTAGTAAGGCAGATGAGTAATCACCATGACACAAATAAACTTAAACGAGCTTACCCACTTACAAGCAATTAATAAAAAATTAGTGGCGGGTTATCATATTTGCGAACAAGACAACCTAATGTGGCAAGAGCTGGATCAAAACATAGACGCGTACAGCGCGCTATTTAGCGCCCTAGGTAATGAGCTAAAACACGACAGCCGTGGCTTTTATTACTTTAGCAGCGACGAAAGCACACCCAATATGGGCAAAATATCCCGTGCTATTGCGCTCACTATTTATATTTTAATTGAGCACTACGCCAACACCGGCAAAGACCCAATGCGCGCCTTGTTCGACGAAGTAAACGATTTAGAGTTAATGCAAACCTTAGTGCAAATTAACAAACATTTGTTTGATCAACTAGAGATATTTTCGGGTTCAGATCTGCGCAAAGACGTGTACCTGCGCATGGTACGCTTAGGTTTGGCACGCGAAGTAGAAGCAGGCTTTATGCTACAAGCCCCTATCCATCGCTATATAGATGCCTTAATGGAAGTAAACGAAGAAACCTACCTAACAGAGGACGAGCAATGAAAAATTTATACGGACTAAGTAAACTCGCCCTACTCAATACCGCAGGTTACGCAAAGTGTGTGATCCCGCTGGATAAAAGCAGCTCTATTTGCGCGCCCAACAATACGGGTAAAAGCTCAGTAATAAATGCCCTGCAATTTCCGCTTATTAACGATTTACGCCTAACCGAATGGGATGGCCACGATTTAGACGAAACCCGAAAGTTTTATTTTTCGTCAGATCAATCCTACATTTTGCTTGAAGCAAATTTGCCCCATGGCTCAGTAGTGATTGGTGTAGCGGGTTTGGGGAAAATTGCCGGTTATGCGCATCAATATTTTTGCTACCAAGGCAAGCTTGATTTAGAGCAGTACACCCAAGGTAAAACCATTATTAAATACACTAAGCTGTTCAGCCATTTAAAACAGCTTGGTTACAACCCCATAGAGCTAAAAGCGCAAGAACTAAACGCCCTACTCACCGGCGGCGCAACCCCGTTTGACGACGAGATCAACTTAAAAATGATCCCGCTTAATAACGTTCAAGATTCGACTATTTATAAAGAAATATTTCGCCGTATTCTTAACTTACATAAACTCGGTGCCGCCGATGTAAAACGCTTTATGCTACGTGTATTTGAGCGCCACATGTCTAACTCTAAGGTCGACTTTTATGAAGTGTGGCGTCGCTCGTTCGATAAAGTAAACCGCAGTAAACGTGAATTGCACGCCCTTGAATCGATGCAAGAGCCCATAGCGGCGCTTGAGTCGATGCTAGAGAACCAAACCGTTCTAAAAGGTAAATTAGCGGCTTATGCTCCAAAAATTGACCAAGCACTCATTGATTTTGACAACTACCAAGAGTCGCAACTAGAAGAGCTAGCAATAGCACTTGAAAACATAGAACACGAAAAACACGAGTTTGAACAAAAGCAAAGTTTGTACGTACAGCAGTCGCGCGATATAGAGCGCAGGCAAACGCAAATAGAGCAATGGTTTTTAGATTTTAACGCACTTAAAAACGAATTTGAACTGGTTAACAAAGCCACGCTTAAAACGAGCCTTACCCAGTTAAAGCAAGACTACGAGTCGCTTTCACACTCTATTACCAGCGCACAAGGGCAAAGCCTGCATACACTTGACTACCGTATTAGCGAAACCCAAAAACAAATTAAGAGCTTAAAGCTACAACTTAAAAACTTGGAGTTTAATTTATTTACCCGCATGCGCGAAGAGCTGTCGTTAAAAGAAGTGGAAGAAATTTCGCGCATTTTAAACCCCGACATGCTCTCGTTTGCAACCACCAGCAATGGCGACATAAGCATTGATGACGAAGACGCATTTAGTGCGTTTTTATCGCACTTAAGCGAAAACGTAAAAGGCGGCGTGCTTAGCTTACCTGGCGCGAGTATTAAGCTTAAAAAGCTCTCCCCTGTACAAATGCAAAGCGGCGAAAATAAAGAGCAGCTAACCGCTCAATTAAGTGCCCTTGAGCATGCTTTAAAAGAGTTTAAGCAACAGCGCGATGTAGCTGCAAATGTGGCCGATAAGCAAAAAGAAAAAGACACCTTGTACGATGAACTAATGAGCGCCGAGGCCGCCCTTAAACGTTTAGAGCAGTTTGACACTATGCTGCAATCGGCTGAAGCACAAACCATGCTAAAAGAGCAGTTGTTAGCTGAGCGCGATCAGGTTGACGACTACCTACAAGACATTCAAAAAAATAGCGGCTCAATTAGCGACAGACGCTCAATTATTAAATCAAAACAGGCGCAAATTAATCGCCAATCAGATCGTCTGCGCCAAGTGAAAAGCGAACGAATTGATCACACGCTTGATTTATACAGCGGCAAAGTTACCCCTTACATGATAGAGGTAACAATAGACTTTGATAATTTAAGCGACCTAGTGCACCACTTTAATAAAGACTGCCAAGAGCTGCGTAACTTTGAGATAAACGTACGCAATACCTATTTGCATATTTATAATGCCGGTATTACCAAGTTTGATAACGAAAACGATGAGTTTAGTAAGTATCAAAAACTCATTAGTGCGTTTCATAACATTGATAACGAACGCGATGCCGTTGAGCGTCAAGGCCGTGTGGCCCTAACAGAAGTAGCCGCAACCATTAAAGGCCTACGCGAAGATTTAGACCGCCTGCGCCGCGAAATGAACAGCTTTAATAAAGGCATTAGCCAGCATCGTATTTCGAACCTGCAAGCATTTAAAATTAATGTAATACCGCGCAAAATGTTAGTTGATAGTATAGATACTATAATTAGTACCTCGCATCAGTTTGAGCAAGGGGACACGCTGGATTTACTCAGCCAAGAACCGTATAGCGAAAGCGCAGTAAACGAGGCGAAAGATCATTTAATTAAGCTCGCCTCCGACAAAGCTGGCCTTACCCTCACGGATTTATTTGATATTCGTTTTGAAGTAGTCAATCGCGCAGGCGATACCGAACACTTTGACAAAATAGACTCGGCGGGTTCAAACGGTACGCGCATAACTATTAAGTTATTATGTGGTATGTTGTTTATTCGCTATTTGTTAAGCTCACAAGAACAAAATTTATACCGTATACCTATATACATAGATGAAGCCGCCGACATTGATCCGCAAAATCAAAAGGCAATTATTGAAACCGCGCTTAGCTTTGGCTTCGTCCCTATATTTGCCTCAGTTAAACCACAAACAAGCTGCGATTATATTGTGCCAATTCGCTCAGTTAAAGACGGTGCACAAAACTGGGTAGACGAAAAAGACTGGATAGAAGTTGAACATTAAGTAATTAATCAATGGTTCAGCTATAACAGCTAAACTGTTGTTAAGCGCTTAAATATCACACTGCCTAACAATGTGTGTTATTTTATAAAAAAGATTAGGAGTAAACTGTATGAAAAATATTTTTATTGTAGCCGCACTTGCGTTTTTAACTGCTTGTACGCAAACCGCAGATTGGGATTACGACAAGTCAGCAAACTTTGCTAACTATAAAACGTTTGCGTGGGTAGAAAATGCAGATTTAACAAAAGACACCAATAATTATCAAATTAATGCGTTAATGGAAAAACGTGTACGCAGCGCAATAAGCAGTGAGCTTAATCAAAAAATGGGCATGAGCTTAGCCGATCCTGCTCAAGCAGACGTGCTGGTAAACTACCATGCATCGGTAGATAAAGAGCTAGACGTAAGTTCTTTTAATATTGGCTACGGCGCTCGTTGGAGCTCGTGGGGTTTAGGGTATCAAAACGATATATCTGCTCGTGAATACGAAGTAGGTACTTTAGTTATTGATATTATTGACCGTGAATCAAACCAGTTAGTATGGCGCGGCGCTGAAGATGGTCGATTAAAGAAAAACCAATCTCCTGAGCAACGTGAACTGTCGGTTAGAAAAACAGTCGCTAAAATTTTAAATAACTTCCCGCCACAAAAGTAGCGGCAGGTTTTAAAGCACATAAAAAGCTCACAATTTGTGAGCTTTTTTGTGGCTGAATGTTTTTTATTAAAGTTTTACTATAGCCACAGAGCTTACTGATGAGAGAAACAGTTGCTCTTAGCATAATTGATATAGCAGACTTTAACTTTATTTCGATTTATATTTATGTAATAACTCAGGTGGGATATGACAATAGTCATCGGGAAAATTAGTTAACCGGTCTTGGTGCTCTGCATCGCTGGGAACATAATTGGTTAGCAACTGAACTTGTACCACTATTTTATCTGCATCAGCGCGTTGATTTATATAGTCGTTTGCAATTGTTAAGTGACATTGCTGTTTACTATAAATAGCACTACGGTATTTTAAACCAACATCGTTACCCTGCTTATTAACACTGTAAGGGTCAATAATCTCAAAAAAGTATTCAATCAGTTTATAGAGTGTCACGGCTGTTATATCAAAGGTTACTTTCACGCACTCGGCATAACCGTCGTATTCACCTTGTGTATTATTTGTGCCATTAGCTCGCCCAGCCTCAGTGGTAACAACGCCGGGTAAGTACTTAATAAACTCTTGTACCCCCCAAAGGCAGCCTCCGGCAAAGTAAATACTTTCTAGATGCGAATTTTCGCTTGTTTGTACTGTGCTCATAAAATCAATTACCCTACTTTACGAATGATTATCAAATGCAATTTTTTAATATACAATACCAAGCCAAATTACAATTATTTGACTACTTTATCACGCCTTAACAGGGTGTTTCGGATTTAATTGTTAGCACAATTACATATACAAAAATGAGAAAAACATGAATCGTGCCCCGCGCCTTATATTACCCGTATTATTACCTACATTGCTATGCAGTGTTACTAGCTTTGCCTACGCTGAAGTGGAAACTAAAAATGCTACTGCAATAGAGCAAATAACGGTTGAAGCCTCCCCTACGGCAAATAAAGAACCCGTGGGCACTTTCGACTCACCGGTTTCTAATTTAGAGTATGATCCGCGTGTTGATGTGCAATCGCGTAATATGGCCGAAGCACAAGCAGATGTAACCATTCGTGGTGGTATTTTCGAAAATACTGGTTTTAGGGTTGGCAGCGCCACTTTGTTCGATCCGCAGTCGGGACATTATTTTGCCGAAATTCCTATAGCGCCGCAAATGCTGCGCGGCCCAGCTATATTCACCGCAGCAGATAATGCACTTTATGGCGTTAACAGTTCAGTTGGTACAGTATCATTTGCTTGGAAGCCAATTAGTACAGGTGGTAGCGTATCACTTGGGGTTGGTAGCAATGATTTTAATTTACAAAGCCTGCATGCGGGCGTGAATATACCATTAGATGGTATTACCGATTGGCAGCTGGGTGTGGAAGGCGAGTTTTCTCACTCACAAAGTGATGGCTCTATTGATTATGGCGATCATGACTTTACCCGCGCCTCAAGCCGTGTTCAATTAGTGGGGCCAGACTCACAAACCGATCTATTTTTTGGCTCTCAAGAAAAGTTTTTTGGTTGGCCAAATTTGTATACTCCTTTTGGGGTTAACGAAACTGAAGATCTTAAAACTCAGCTATTTATGCTCAACCATAAGCAAAACTATAGCGCCGAGAGCTCGTTTGAAGTATCTACATATTATCGTAAACACGAGGATCACTATGTGTATTCTCGTGAAAACCCAATGTCGTTCGAAGCGTTTCATCAAACCGACGTTAAATCACTAGCACTTTCAGGGCGCCATGCGCACAGCACGTCTTTTGCTCTCAATTATTCTGCGCAATTTATTAATGATTCGATTGAATCGACCACGCTTGAAAATAATTTTACCTCACGTAATTATTATAAAGTAAGTGTGCTGCCAGAGTACCAAATGGCACTTGAGAGCGATCAACACCTTACTATTCGCCTTGGTGCGGCTTTTGACGATACCAATCGTGACGATTCTGAAATTTCACTTATTGGTGATATAACTTTAAATACACAAAATAGCGACGGCACTGAGCGCACTGTTTATTTATCGTATGCACAGGCAAGCCAAGTAGCAGGCTATACCGCAATTGGCGGCAGTGACACTGGCGGTTTGTTTAGAAGTAACTATAACCTTGAGCGCGAAAGTACTAAAAACCTCGAGCTGGGCTTATTATTAGAACGACAAAGTTGGCGCTTTAACTCTGCTGTTTTTTATCGCCAAGATGATAACTTAACCGATTGGACTTATAGTTTTGATGCCACTTCTGCCCGCTTTGCCAATCCGGTAGATATTAATACCTCGGGGGTTGAGTTTCTTGCAACTAAGCATTTTGATAACGCAGAAATTATTGCCAGTTATAGCTTTTTAAAAAAATCAGAGAATTATGGCGCAGCCGATATAGATGCCAGCTTTTACGCATTAAACTACCCAGACCACAGGCTAACCCTTGCGGCTATTTGGAACCCAACAGATATTTTAGAGTTTCGTATAGATAACGAGTGGCGCAAACAACATGAAAATACGCTGCGCAGTGGCGATGATGATGCGTTATTTACTCATTTAACCTTAAAAATAATGCCGCCGCAGATTAAAAACTTATTTATTACATTGGCCGCAGATAACCTGTGGAATGAATCGTTTCAAGAGATCCCGGGCACTCCTGGACGTGGCGAGCAATATACGCTAAGCGCAACGTATAGTTGGTAGCGCACTACACAAGCAAGCTTATTATTTACCAGGTGGTTGTAGATGATAGGCTTGCTCACGTGAAAAGCACAGTTCAATTATTTAAAGTAAAACACTATTGTACAAAGAGCAGATAATGGGAGTAAATATATAATCCTAAATTCGAATAATAAGGACTTATTTCGGGTCTATCTCTTTCTCTAAAAGCGCAGCGTCTCTTAACCTCTTTGTAAGTAAATCACTTTACAGGCTTTGCCCGTCACGCAAGCAAGCTTCGCATCTACAAAAACAGCCACAAACCTGTACTTTAATTGTAAGCGTTGAGCTTGCTGATGCGAAAAGCGCGGCTTTCAATTTTTGCATTCAAGTATTTAAAACACTTATTTATAAATAAATGTAAATATGTGTGTATTAAAAACGAGGATTAAGTCAACTCTTCAAGCTCAGTAATAAGCGCTAAAGCCTGCGCATTAGTTGTACCGCATACATCTAATGTGGCGCTAAAATCGCTGCATACTTTTGGCCGACTAGCGTCGCCAAATAACTTACATAAATTACGCTCATCTAGCTGAATACAACGCTCTCCGGCCTTTTTACCGTTTGGCATTCCTGGAATGGGCGAGCTAATACTTGGCGCAATACAACATGCCCCACAGCCTAACCGACACGCCATAGGCTGTGTTTTCATAATAACCTCTGTTTAAATGCATTTGCTTATTAGTAATCTAGTTGATGCTACACACACGATATTAACGCTTAGCGTTTTGTAAAATTAAAGTCCAGCCTAGCTCACTAAAACATTGATTTTTTAACGGGCTAATATTTTAACACGAATTACGATAAATAATGGCGCTACTCATTTAATTAAAACTTTGCAGCAACCCGTTACATCAAACAATTAAGGCACATACTAATAGCACAACACACTTAGTGACATAGCAGCGACTATGTTATTATATTGGCTAATTATCTTGTTAAAAACTTCATTATTATATTGCCCATGCCAAATATTGCTACTTGCTTTACGCCATTTTCAGCGCCTGTAAATCACATGGCGCTGCCAGAAAAATTTACTTTTCCTTTTTACTATGAGCCTAAAGCAATTGCTGTAGCAGCAACCGAGCAGTTGCAACAACAGCTCGAAACACAGTTAGAGTGCTTGGCAAACCCAGCTAATAATGAAGAGTCGGGTAAAATGTTTGGCGTACTCGTGGTGCAAAATAATCAGCAACAGCTTGGTTATTTAGCCGCTTACTCGGGGCAACTTGAGGGCGTAAGCAGTAAAATTAACTTTGTACCTGCCGTGGCCGATATGCAGCTACACGATGCTGAGTATTTAGCACAAAGCAGCATTATTAATAATATTAACGCCCAAATTGAGCAGCTAGAAAATAGTGAGCAATTTAGCACTCTTAATAACGCATTTAACCAAGCCAATGCCACTTATCAGCAGCAGTTAGAAGCGCAGCAAGCGGTAATGCAAGTTAGCCGCCGAATGCGTAAACAACAACGCACTGATGCAAGCACTCAGTTATCCCCAACTGACTTTGAGCAGCTAAAAATTCAGTTAGCGGGGCAAAGTATTGTCGAAAAAAAGCAACTGCAAGCACTAAAGCAGCAATGGCAAAGTAAACTCGACACCCTGCAGCAAGCTCTAAATAATATTACTGATGAAATTGCACACTTAAAAAAACGTCGTAAAACACTTTCTAAAAGCTTACAAAAAAAGCTGTTTGCGCAATACCAATTTTTAAATGCTAATAACGAAACTAAAGATCTAAACGCTATTTTTGCACCCTTGCCTGAGCATACACCACCAGCAGGCGCAGGAGATTGCGCCGCGCCTAAGTTATTGCAATATGCGTATCAACATAATTTAAAACCTTTAGCTTTGGCAGAATTTTGGTGGGGCGCTGCGCCTAAATCAGCTATTAGGCATCATAAACATTACTACCCGTCTTGTTATAGTAAATGCCAACCCATTTTAGGGCATATGCTCAAAGGCTTACATGTAGAAGAAAATCCATTATTGATCAACCCTGCTATTGGTAAAGATTTAACTATTATTTACCAAGATCAGGACATATTAGTGATTAATAAACCTGCTGAATTTTTGTCCGTTCCTGGGGTTAATATTGAAGACTCGGTTTATTTGCGCATTAAAACACAATTTCCACATGCTACCGGCCCGCTCATTGTGCATCGCTTAGATATGTCAACATCAGGGTTATTAATTATTGCACTCAATAAAAGAGCGCATAAAGCCCTGCAAAAACAGTTTATAGAGCGTACCATAGAAAAACGTTACGTTGCTTTAGTTGCCGGAAATGTAGTTGAAAATAGTGGCACAATTGATTTACCTCTGCGCTTAGATTTTGATGACAAACCGCGCCAATTAGTGTGTTATCAACACGGTAAAGCATCCCTTACTACTTGGCAGGTGTTAGAGCGAAAAGATAATATTACCCGCTTGCACCTTTACCCTAAAACGGGGCGTACGCACCAGCTAAGAGTACATTGCGCGCATAAGTTAGGCTTAAATATGCCCATAGTTGGTGATGATCACTACGGTGAAAAAGCCAATAGATTACATTTACATGCCGAGTACTTATCGTTTTGCCACCCGATTAATCATCAGCAGTTAGAGTTTGAAGTAGCGCCCGACTTTTAAAAATGGTCGAGCCTAGGCCCATTGACTTCTTATTGTTTAAATTTGCTCTCAGGGTGTTTTGTTTAAACGCCTTGGGAGAATACCTGCAGCGTAATTTCTTTCACCACAGGTGCTACCGATAAAACCAGTAACGCCGACATAGTATAATTAAAGTAGCGTCTATAACGTTCAGACTTTAATACTTGCTTTAATAATGTACCAAAAAACAACCATACTCCTGCACACGGAAAAGCAACCAACAAAAACGTCAGCGCTAATGTAAAACTTTGCCCGTAATAACCTGCGCCAACGGTTGTAAACGCCGCAATAGCACCAGTGGCTACAACCCATGCTTTACCATTTACCCACTGAAATAGTGCTCCTTTTATAAAAGTAAGCGGCTTGGTTTGACTGTTTGTTGAGTTTACACTGCCAGATTTAGCAATAAGCCATGCTAAATACAGCAAGTACAGTGTTCCTAAGCACTTAATAATTAAATGCAAATTAGGGAACAACGCAAATAATTGCCCAAAGCCTATCAGTAGTATCATTAAGGCAAAACCAATACAGATCCCCGTAAGTAAAGGTAGGCTTTTTCGCACGCCAAAATTTACCCCTGAGGTCATAAGCATGATGTTATTTGGCCCAGGAGTGACCGAAGCTGATACAGCAAAAAATACGGTTGCAACTAAATAATCCATAAGCACACCTTATTAAAAGTCCTTTATTTAAATTTAACTGCCCGACTTAATATTTACCACCTTAAGCTAAAGCCTTATATTTATACCCTACACTTAAAATTATCAAGCGTAAATAAATGGCTAGTCCAATACACTTTTATCAATAATACCTTTGGCAATTAACTGTTTTAAAATTGTGCGGCATTTTTCACGGCACACATCGCGCAGTAAACGCACCGCGGGAGTAATTGACTGCCTGCTTGGGCAAATAAGCCATAACTCACCGCTAACATGTTGATAATTTGGCATCACCGTAACCACCCTATCGGCCAGTAAATCATCTGCTATATCGAGCGCTGACTTAACCGCCAGCCCCTTACCTGCAACGCACCAGCGCCTAACTAAATCGCCATCGTTAGAGGCACGCTTACCTTGCATTTTAACTTTAAACTTACTTTGCCCGTCGGTAAATTCCCAGCTGTTATTTATAATGTCTTGTAGTTGATAAAACATGCCCTGATGACGATTCAATTCGTCTGGGTGATTGGGGCTACCATGTGCTATTAAGTATTCTTGAGTGGCGCAAAGGAGCCGTGGTACGTTACAAATTTTAAAACCATACATATTAGTATCGCTCGGAGATCCATAACGCAGCGCTATATCGACCGAATCACGATAAAAATCAACGTTACTGTCGCTTATATGCGTTCTTAAACTGAGTTTAGGATAATTATCCATAAGCTCATCAATCCAGGGGATCACTAAATTACGCCCAAAATCTGATGACAGTGCAACGCGCAGCTCTCCCTCAATTTCATCATGTTCGCCTTTGAGGTTTTGTTTTGCTTGCTCTAGCACTGCAAGTGCTTGCTCACACTGAGGAATGTAACGCTCACCCGCTGCCGAAAGGCGTAAGTGGCGTGTTGTTCTTATAAACAGCTCACTTCCAAGGGCTAACTCTACACGTTTAATGGCAGCACTCGCGGTTGCGGTGCGCATATCGCATTTTGCTGCGGCTAAAGTAATGCTTCTAAATTCTGCAACTTTTAAAATAAGTTTAAGATCGTCTATCTGCATATTATCTATTTTTATTTGATAATGTTTCAATTATTATGCTGTTTATTTTTCACAAAGCAAAGCGTATATTAGCTGCCATTCGCACTAAGCACTTATTACTCTAACCAATCGTTAATTTTTATCTGTTAAGTATGATTGTTTTAAAGTTAAATTTACCCGGAGAAAACCATGACTCACCCTATTATTAGCGATTTAGAAAAACGCCACACGGCCAAACATTATGATGCAGCTAAACGTATTAGCGATCACGACCTTAACGTAATTTATGAAGCTATGCGTTTATCGCCTTCATCAATTAACTCACAACCGTGGAAATTTATTGTTATTGAGTCTGATCAAGCTAAGCAACGTTTTCATGACAGCTTTGCAAATATGTTTCAGTTTAATCAAAAGCACGCAAAAACAGCATCGCATATTGTGCTTTTTGCTCACAAAACTAACTATACCCGTGATGATTACGCACACGTTATAGACACAGATATTAAAAATGGTCGCACGCAAAGCGAAAACCGTGAACAAGCTTTTGGCGCGTTTGCGTTTGTAGATATGAATACCGATGAGCAAGGCAATAATGCAACTTGGACTAAAGCGCAAACTTACATTGCACTTGGTAATACCATGCACGCAGCAGCTCGTTTAGGCATTGACTCTACCCCAATGGAAGGCGTAGATGCGCAGTTACTTGGTGAAATTTTTGCGAAAGAATTAGATGGTTACGTATGTGATGTCGCATTAGCGCTGGGCTATCACGATAGCGCTGAGGACTATAATGCTAAGTTACCTAAATCGCGTTTAGACGCTGAGCAAGTAATTCAGGTTTTATAATCGCGTTCATCGCCCGTTTTTAATAATTTAAACCCCTGTTTAATTAAATTAAACAGGGGTTTTTTATTGCAGTTAACTTACTTTTTGTTGTGCAATTTGAATGTACTGCACTAAATCCTCTATCGATACCACTGGCATATTATGCTTATTTGCATAACCGCTCACCTCAGGTAAACGCGCCATTGAGCCATCGGGGTTAGTTAGCTCGCAAATAACGCCGAACGGCTTTAAACCCGCAAGTTGCATTAAATCTACAGATGCTTCGGTATGACCACGGCGTACCAGTACTCCACCCGTTTTAGCTTTTAAGCCAAATACATGCCCTGGGCGCGATAAATCCTCAGGTTTAGCATTGTCGGCTGTGGCGGCTTTAATCGTTGTAACTCTATCGGCTGCAGAAACGCCAGTAGTTACGCCCTCTTTGGCCTCAATGGTTATGGTGTAAGCGGTATTGTTTTGACTGGTGTTATGAGTAACCATTTGCGGTAGGTCGAGCTGTTTTATGCGCTCCTCCCCCATACATAAACACACAATGCCGCTGCCTTCGCGGATCATCTCAGCCATTTGGGCGGTGGTTAAATGCTCGGCTGAAAATACAAAGTCACCTTCGTTTTCACGGTTTTCGTCATCAACAACCAATACGCCTTGGCCTTGCTGTAGTGCGGTAATGGCATTTTCGACGCGCGTTAACGGCTCGCCAAATTGAGTAAGTAGAGACTGAATCATCATTATATTCCTGATTAAAAATAAATAGATTCAGGACACTGAAAGGATCGATAAAATAAACTCTAAAAGCATTAAAGTATAAGTACCAACAATAACTTAAATTAAAAAACATAAATAGCACACAGCCAAAAGCCACGCACTATTAACGCTATATTTAAGCCATATTCTCTTTCATCCGGACTGTAACCGTCGGCTCTGGCATCTCACCAGATCTGCTGACCTTTGATATTATATAAAACAACAAAGCGCTCGCGGGCTTATTTAAACACTACAAATGTAATTAAAATAGTAATTAAACATACCGCCGGTGGGGAATTTCGCCCCGCCCTGAGAATGTACTTAAATAACGAATTATAAAAGCCAGCTTATTATACCCCTGTATCGGCACGTTATTCAAAGCCAATTAAGAGAGCGACGTATTTAATGATGCTTTTATTACTCTGCCTTCGTTTATATCGGCAATTAATGTGCAAGTAGCACCGTTAATTAAATTTAAGTTAGGTGCAATATGGCCTATATCTGCATCTATAATAACCGGAAACATACAGCCCCCAAGCGCTACATTTAATGCGTGGCGATAGTCAAATTCGGGGTTTTTGCCTTGTGTAATTTCACTGCGGCCGATAATTATGCCGTTAATGTCGTCAAATATACCGGCTAGTTTTAACGACAGTAAAAATCGCGCTACAGTAGTGGGGGTTAACTCTGAATTTTCTAAGTATAAAATTAGCCCTTCGGGCGCGCTGTGCTTTTTAAATTCATGCAGGTCTAAAAATGGTGAATCGAGTAATAAACCCACGGTATCTAGGCAGCCTCCAAATAAACGCCCCGACATTTCGATAGTACGCTGATCAAAGTAATTTAAGCATTGCCACTGAGTCGTCTCGGTATAATTAAATAAGGCTTCTGGGTGCTGTGCATAATCGGGGGCTACTTTTTGATAATGTGTTGATGGTGCCTGTGTAAACTCACTATTTGCTGCATAACTTAGGGTTTCAAATATTTGTAAGCAATACGGGCTTTTTTCGTTTGGGTGCAATTGCATTAAATTGGCACAATGCAGCGTTGCCCATTGGCATTTAGCAGTGAGTGCACAGGCCACAGTACTCACATCTGAAAACCCCACAAGCCATTTGGGTTTAGCCTGTTTAATAGCATTAAAATCAAGTTGCGGCAGTATTTCCATCGCAAGTTCGCCACCAAAGGGAGGCATAATTGCACCAATACTATCGTCAACTAAAAAGCCCATTAACTGCTCTGCATGGGCTTTGGTAGCTAATTCTGCTGTTGCTTCGCTGCGCCGTAAAAACGCCCCCTCAATTACTTCATAGCCACGCTGTTTTAAACCGTTTATTACACTCTCTAAACGAGCATGATATTTAGCCGCGATCCCTTCTGAAAGCGAACACACCGCAATTTTAGAACCTACTTTTAAAGGTGCCGGGTAAAGTATATTAGCCATTATTTATCCTTATTTGAGAGGACGTTAAACCGTATTGCTCCATATCAGCATAGATCAAATTGATGGCAGATGAATAACCTAAAGAAATTTTAGTTAAAAGTAATTGGTAGAGGGGGAAATGTGCAAGAATAAATTCAAACTAAGTTTTGCGCTAATTACTGAGTGTTAAGTGATTAGCGCAAAACATATAAACCTAAAACTTTTGATTTAACCAATTTCTAAAAAATAGTTAACTACGGTAAAGTAAATCCACATCCCCGATATATCAACAATTGATGCCAATACAGGGCTCACTAATACCGCGGGGTCTAGCTTAAGTGCCCGCGCTAAAATAGGTAATAACCCCCCTAGCGTAGTAGAAATAGTTACCTGAATAAACAATGCCACTGCGATGGCCATCGCAATTATATTTAAATCGAACCCACCGGCAGATTTAACATCGCTAAAAAATAAGATGCGAATAACCATTACGCCCGCCACCGCTAACGCAAGACACACTGCAATTTGGCTTTCTTTAAGAAACACAGCAAACCATTGTCTTTTTTTCAGCTCGCCTGTTGCTAACGCCCGTATTACCAAAGTAGCCGCTTGTGAGCCTGTGTTACCGCCCGCAGCCGCAATAACCGGCATGTACACTGCCAACAATACTAACTGGCTTAATGTGTCTTCGTATTGAGTAATAATTAACCCAGACACTATACCTAATAACGCTAATACTATGATCCAGCCAATACGCTGCTGCACATGCCCCAGTGCCGAGGTATTTAAATAACTTTGCGCTGTTTCAACTTCTGAGTGAATAAAACCCAACTGATGCGCATAGTGTCGAGCGAGTTTGTCGTAACCGTCTTTTTCTAAACGACTTATTAAGTCTTGTACATAAGTAATTGAACAGTGCTGTAAAATAGCAACCGCTTCTTCAACATCCATTATTGTTAATAAGTGCACTTGTTTATTATAGCTGTGCGCTAAAAACACTTTTCTAGCCGCCCCTATTTCTGCTTGAGAAAAGTGTGGGTTATTTTCTACGTAGTTTTTGCTCATTACCGTCATGGCGAATCTCCCGATTGGCTAATGCTAGGCTAATTGTATTTTATTTAAATTAATAACATGGCGTTCAAACAGTTAAAACTACTGCTTAGCTAATAGCCATTAATTAGGAGTAAAACACATTAGCATAAGGTAACGACCATCAAATAATGAAACTATATGACTGATTAAAATACCAGCGTACTAGTAACTATAATCAGCACTTTAATAAGGCTAATTTCATTATTTATATCTAGGTGTCTGAGAGAAGAAAAATAGGAAAGAATAAAATTACTCTACCGCTTAGGTAGATTTATAGAAGATAAATACCAATACGGGTTATTTTTCTGCCCTCAATCTAGAGGGATGGTCGGTATCGTTCATAAATATCTCCGAGTAAACTGCTTAATTTGCAGCCTGTATATGGTAACAAAGTAAAATTTTTAAGGCCAATTTATAAGGGCTGTTTTAACACTTTTAAACACTTTAAAACAAAAAAGCCAGTGTATTAATACACTGGCTTTTATTTACGCGTAAAGTGAGTTATTAAATATACTCAACCTCGATGATTTCGTATTCAACGGTGCCTTTAGGGGTTTCAATGTTCACAGCATCATCTGCTTGCTTACCAATTAAACCTCGTGCGATCGGTGAATTAACCGAAATACGATTATCTTTAATACTTGCTTCGTCATCACCAACAATCTGGTATTTAACTTCAACATCAGTTTCAACGTTGACAATAGTAACTGTTGTACCAAAAATAACTTTGCCGGTATTAGGCATTTTAGTTACATCAATTATTTGTACATTTGAAAGCTTAGCTTCAATTTCTTGAATTCGGCCTTCACAAAAACCCTGTTGCTCACGCGCAGCGTGATACTCAGCATTCTCTTTTAAGTCACCATGCTCTCGTGCAACTGCAATATCGCTGACGATTTTAGGACGGGTAACTGTTTTTAATTCGGTAAGTTCTTTGCGCAGTAAATCTGCACCACGAACTGTCATCGGAATTGTTTGCATACTTTTTCTCACTTAATCCCAAGGCCGCAATTTAACGGCCTTGGCACATTTCCTTAGTTCAATCGCAGGTGTAGTTCTTGAACTGACGTCACCTTCCCACGGTCATCTGCTTGGTTTGCTGTACAGTTTGCAAACGCCGCATTTAAGGTCGTAGTATAGTTGGTTTTGTGCTGTAAAGCACCACGACGTAACACCTTCGAATCTTCAATCGCTTGGCGACCTTCTGTGGTATTAACAATATAGCTATACTCGCCACTTTTGATTCTATCAAGAATGTGCGGGCGCCCTTCAAATACTTTATTTACACGGCGAACCGCAATGTCAGCATTTTCAAGTGCAGCAGCTGTACCACCTGTTGCATCTATTTCAAAACCAAGGTCTGTCATGATTTTAGCTAGTTCAACAATACGTGGCTTATCGCTATCACGCACAGATAATAGCGCGCGACCACCGCGTGGTAAAGTATTGCTTGCACCTAATTGTGCTTTTGCAAACGCTTCGGCGAAAGTATCACCAACACCCATCACTTCACCGGTTGAACGCATCTCAGGGCCACGGATTGGATCCACACCTTGAAACTTAGCAAATGGTAAAACAACTTCTTTTACGCTGTAATATGGAGGAATAACTTCTTTAGTTATACCTTGGCTTGCCAAAGACTGACCCGCCATACAACGTGCAGCTACTTTTGCAAGTGCAACACCGGTTGCTTTTGATACAAACGGTACGGTACGTGCAGCACGTGGGTTAACTTCAATTAAATACACTAAGCCATCTTTTACAGCAAACTGAGTATTCATTAAACCAACAACACCAAGTTCAAGTGCCATATCAGTAACTTGCTTGCGCATTACATCTTGTACTTCTTGCGATAGCGTGTGAGCCGGTAATGAACATGCTGAGTCACCTGAGTGAACACCCGCTTGCTCTATGTGCTCCATAATACCGCCAATAATTACTTGCTCGCCGTCGCAAATTGCGTCAACGTCAACTTCAATCGCGTTATCTAAAAAGCGGTCTAGTAATACTGGTGCTTCGTTTGAGGCTTGTACTGCTTCGGTCATGTAGCGACGTAAGTCTTGCTCGTCGTATACAATTTCCATGGCGCGCCCACCTAGTACATACGATGGACGTACTACTAATGGAAAGCCAATTTCAACTGATTTTAAAATTGCTTCTTCAGTTGATGTTACCGTAGCGTTTTCTGGTTGCAGTAGATTTAAACGCTCAACTAATTGTTGAAAACGTTCGCGGTCTTCTGCACGGTCTATTGCATCTGGCGATGTACCAATAACTGGCACGCCATTCGCTTCAAGTTCACGCGCTAATTTAAGCGGTGTTTGACCACCGTACTGCACAATTACACCCACTGGCTTTTCAACACGTACAATTTCTAGTACGTCTTCAAGGGTAATTGGTTCAAAGTATAAACGATCTGAGGTATCGTAGTCGGTAGATACCGTTTCAGGGTTACAGTTAACCATAATGGTTTCATAACCATCTTCACGCAGTGCAAGCGAAGCGTGTACACAACAGTAATCAAACTCAATGCCTTGACCAATGCGGTTAGGACCGCCACCAATCACCATGATTTTGTCACGGGTTGTTGGGTTGGCTTCACACTCTTCATCATAAGTTGAGTACATGTAAGCTGTGTCTGAACTAAACTCTGCAGCACAGGTATCAACACGCTTGTATACTGGTAGAATGTTTAGTAAATGACGCTTTTTACGAATTTCAGCTTCTGATACGCCTGCAATTTCTGCAATACGTGGGTCAGCAAAACCTTTACGCTTTAACTTGCGTAGGAAGTCAGCATTTAAGCCTGCCATGCCTACGTCGCTAATTTTTGCTTCGTCTTTTAAAATGTCTTCTATTTGTACTAAGAACCAGCGGTTAACTTTTGTCAGCTCGTAAACATCCTCAACGCTCATACCATGGCGCATTGCATCGGCAATATACCAAATACGCTCTGCACCTGGCTCGCGTAGTTCACGAATGATAATTTCTTTTGCTTTAGGGTCGTCAAGCGCCACAATTGGGTTAAAACCAGTTGCACCCACTTCAAGGCCACGTAATGCTTTTTGTAATGACTCTTGTTGGTTACGACCAATCGCCATTACTTCGCCTACTGATTTCATTTGCGTGGTTAAACGGTCGTTCGCACCGGCAAATTTTTCAAAGTTAAAGCGAGGTATTTTTGTAACTACATAGTCAATTGCCGGCTCAAACGACGCGGGTGTTTTACCGCCAGTAATATCATTTTGTAGCTCGTCAAGTGTGTAGCCTACGGCTAATTTTGCAGCAATTTTAGCAATTGGGAAACCCGTTGCTTTTGACGCTAATGCTGATGAGCGTGATACGCGTGGGTTCATCTCAATGATAACCATACGGCCATCTTCAGGATTAATACCGAACTGTACGTTAGAACCGCCTGTTTCAACACCAATTTCACGTAATACCGCCATAGAGGCGTTACGCATAATTTGGTATTCTTTGTCGGTTAATGTTTGCGCTGGTGCAACTGTGATCGAATCACCCGTGTGCACACCCATAGGGTCAAAGTTTTCAATGGTACAAACAATAATACAGTTGTCGTTTTTATCACGTACAACTTCCGTTTCGTATTCTTTCCAACCAATCAGTGATTCATCAATTAGCAATTCGTTCGTTGGCGATAAGTCTAAGCCACGCTCACAAATTTCTTCAAACTCTTCTAAGTTATACGCTACACCACCACCGGTGCCGCCCATAGTAAAAGAAGGCCTGATAATACACGGTAAGCCAATGCGAGTAATGATGTCTCTAGCTTCATCCATTGAATGAGCAATTTCAGCACGTGGGCATTCTAAACCAATGTTTTTCATTGCTGTATCGAAACGTTCGCGGTTTTCTGCTTTGTCGATTGCATCTGCTGTTGCGCCAATTAACTCAACGCCGTGCTTAGCCAATACGCCGTGCTTGTCTAATTCAAGCGCACAGTTTAATGCTGTTTGCCCACCCATAGTCGGTAGGATTGCATCTGGCTTTTCTTTTTCGATAATTTTTTCTACAACTTCCCAGTGAATTGGTTCGATGTACGTCGCATCTGCCATATCAGGGTCAGTCATAATTGTTGCTGGGTTTGAGTTAACTAATATAACTCGATAGCCTTCTTCTCTCAGTGCTTTACACGCTTGTGCACCAGAGTAGTCAAATTCACAAGCCTGACCAATAACAATTGGGCCTGCGCCTAAGATAAGAATGCTTTTTATGTCGGTACGTTTTGGCATTATTACTCCGGTTAAATTAGTGTTTACGCGCTTGCATCAAATCGATGAAGTGATCAAATAATGGGGCGGCATCGTGCGGGCCTGGGCTTGCTTCAGGGTGACCTTGGAAGCTAAACGCTGGCTTATCTGTACGATGAATACCTTGCAAAGTACCGTCAAATAACGATGTGTGCGTAGCACGCAGGTTATCAGGTAGCGTAGTTTCATCGGCAGCAAAACCATGGTTTTGTGCGGTGATCATCACTACATCACGTTCTAAATCTTTAACTGGGTGGTTGGCACCATGATGGCCAAACTTCATTTTGACTGTTTTAGCACCTGAGGCAAGCGCTAATAATTGATGGCCTAAACAAATACCAAAAATAGGGATTTCGGTTTCTAAAAGGGTTTTAATTGCATCAATGGCATAAGTACACGGTGCTGGATCGCCCGGGCCATTAGATAAAAAGATACCATCAGGGTTTAATGCTAGTACGTCAGCGGCAGAGGTTTGCGCTGGTACTACAGTCAATTTACAACCACGATCTACAAGCATACGTAAAATATTACGCTTAACACCGAAGTCGTAGGCAACAACATGAAACTTTTCATCAGCCGCGTTTAAGGTTTTAAAACCTTCGCCTAATGTCCAGCTTGATTCGCGCCACTCAAACATTTCCTTGGTTGAGACTACTTTTGCTAAATCCATACCTTTTAAGCCTGGGAAGGCTTGCGCGGCTTGAAGCGCTTTGTTTTCGTCTAATTCGTCACCGGCTATAATACACCCGTTTTGAGCGCCTTTATCACGCAAAATACGCGTTAGCTTTCTGGTGTCGATGTCCGCAATACCTAAAATATTACGTTGTTTTAAGTAATCATCTAACGATTGCTCGCTACGAAAATTACTTGCTAGCAGTGGCAAATCACGGATCACTAGGCCTTTGGCCCATATTTGATTCGCTTCTTCGTCTTCGCTATTAGTACCCGTATTACCTATATGTGGGTACGTCAAAGTTACGATTTGTTCCGCGTATGATGGGTCAGTCAAAATTTCTTGATAACCAGTCATAGACGTATTGAATACTACTTCACCTACTGACATGCCGTCAGCGCCGATTGCAGTACCGCGAAACACTGTGCCGTCTTCTAGGACTAACAGAGCGGATTTAGTCAAATTAACCTCCTAACAGTAAAAAACGAGGCTAAGCAAAATGCTTAACGCCCCGCCAATACCCAGGCGATTGTTAAAGCGAGTTTTTGTGGATAAAGTTATTTTATAAACAGTGTTAAATGACGCCGATAACGAGCTTTAAACCTTAATCATTTTTTCTTGCCTTAAAACGACTTTATTCCCACTGAACCCCGCTTTTTTCAAGCCACTTGGGTATAATTGGAAACACGCGATTATTAATTTTTGGCAAATTGGCTGCATTTTACATTAAGTTTTCTTTTAGATCTAACGCTATTTAGTAAATTATAATAAATAACTGCTTGTACCTTTATTCAGACCCAAACAGCTGAAAGAACAAGTTAACTACTTCAAATCTAGCACATCTTGCATATCATAAAGTCCTGCGGGTTTATTTATTAACCAGCCTGCAGCTCTTATAGCACCTAATGCAAAGGTCATTCTTGAGCTTGCTTTATGGGTTAATTCGAGTCTTTCGCCCATTGTTGCGAAGTATGCGGTGTGTTCACCTACTATGTCGCCGCCTCTGAGCACCGAGTAACCAATTTCATTTTGCGACTTAGCCTGCTCAACTTTGCTGCGGTCGTATACGGCAACTTTGTCGTGATCCCAGCCTTTTGCATCTGCAATGGCTTCGCCAATGGCCAGCGCAGTACCCGACGGCGCATCTATTTTATGGCGATGATGCGCTTCAAAAATTTCAATATCCATATCATCGCCAAACTTTGTAGCGGCTGTTTGCACTAAATTAAGTAATACATTTACCCCCACACTATAATTGCGCGCAAATACGATAGGAATATGGTTTGCAGCCTCGTGTAGCAATGTCATATCGGCTTCGTTTAGCCCGGTGGTACCAATTACCATAGGGACACCTTGCTTAACCGCTGTTTGTAAATGTGTGCGCATGCCGGCTGGCAAAGTAAAATCAATTAATACATCAACATTCGTAATATTAGCTTCATCGCTAAAGGTTACTGTTTTATCTGCAGCACTGTTGAGTTGATTAACATTAATGCCTAATAACGGTGAACTACTGCGCACATAAGCGGCTGCAAGTTCACTATGCTCTTTTGTACTTGCTGCTTCTAATAAGGCTGAGCCCATTCTGCCGTTGGCACCAAAAACACCGATTTTATTTTTTGTCATTACCTTACCTAATATTTTAATTTGCAGCACCTTGTGGCTCGCGCGAAGATACTATTGGTCAATTAACACTATTTACTAGGCTAGATATTACCTAAATAGCATGTAATAGTCAGGTCACACTTTTAATTTAAGTAATAATACCAGTTTACTTTAGCCGTCTATACATTTAAACTTCTTTTCAGCGTCGATTTGGTCTTTGGCTTGCGGGCGCAGTGGTCTCCTAGTTTAAGTACAGTGGAGGATTCGCTAAACACAGCTAAAAGAGGAGTTTTTGGCTGTGATCTTTTTTCAATAATACGAGGAATATGATGCAGCCATCATTTAACAAAAATAAAGCAATACTTTCTTTGCTTCCCCTACTTACCTTTGTAGCGATATTTTTAGGCTCAGGCTTATATTTACAATCACAAGGGGTTGATTACGCTTTTTATCAATTACCTGCACCTGTTGCTATTTTACCCGCCATTATTCTGGCTTTCATTTTAAATAAAACCTCAATAAACCAAAGCGTCGAAACCTTTATTAAAGGCGTAGGTAATAACAACATAATTACCATGTGTTTAATTTACTTATTAGCGGGTGCGTTTTCTGCTGTTGCCGGTGCCACAGGTGGCGTTGATGCGGTTGTTAACGCTGGTTTGTCAATTATTCCACCTTCTTTATTGCTCCCTGGATTATTTTTAATTGCCGCCGTAATTTCCACCGCCATGGGTACTTCAATGGGAACTATTGGTGCCATTGGCCCTATAGCGTATGCAGTGTCGGTTAAAACCGGCATAGATCCAGCACTCATGGCCGGTACTATAGTGTCGGGCGCGATGTTTGGTGATAACTTATCGATTATTTCAGATACCACTATTGCGGCCACCCGTACTCAGGGTTGTGAAATGAAAGATAAGTTTAAAGAAAACCTTAAAATAGCTATTCCGGCCGCCATTGTTACAATTGCGTTGTTGTTATATTTAACACCCGCTGCACAAGTTGTTGAAACCAAAGATTACGACATTTTATTAGTGTTGCCTTATGCCTTTATTTTAGTGCTTGCGGTAATGGGCTTTAACGTATTTGTAGTTTTGCTTAGCGGTATTGTTTTTGCTGCACTTATGGGCTTTACTGGTAGCTATGAAGGCGCCAGCTTTGTAAAAGATATTTATAAAGGCTTTACCGACATGCAAGAAATATTTTTGCTGTCGATGTTTATAGGTGGTCTTTCTGAGTTTATTCGCCTTAATGGTGGCCTGGATTACATAGCGAAAAAAATCCAAGCAATTACTAAAGTGATTGCTAAGTGGCATCGAAAAGTGGCTGACCAACTCGGTATAGCGGCGTTAGTAATGGCCAGCAATATGTGTATTGCTAATAATACCGTGTCTATTATTGTTACCGGCCCAATTGCTAAAAAACTTGCTGATGATGGTAATATTACTGGTAAACGCTCGGCTAGTTTGCTCGATATATTTGCCTGCGTAACGCAAGGGACCCTGCCTTATGGCGCGCAAGCATTGCTACTTGGAGCTACATTTAAAATTAGCCCATGGGAAGTATCAACTTCTTCTTATTACTGTTTTATATTAGCTTTTAGTGCTATTGCGGTTATTTGTCTGCGCAGAAATAAAGCATAAATTAACGTTACTGTGTTGTAGCTTAGTGATTAAGCTACAACACAGTAATATAATAATTAACAAACCACTCCCCTTTGCTTATAATAGCGCTCCCGCGTGTCACACTAATTAGTATTATGAAACTAAAAAAATTACTTCCCGCTTTATGTTTAAGCACTTGCGCTTTATCTACCTCTGCTATTGCTGCTAACTGGAGCAGTACTGCTCTACACATTAATTATGGCGAGCAAACAAATCCATTCACAGAGCAAGAGTCAGATACCGCTGTGTATTCAATTCAGCACGCATCTGGTTATGATTACGGCGATAATTTTTTCTTTATTGATTACAGTAAAGACGACCTTGAAGACGGTTTTCAAGACCGTGATTTTTATGGCGAATGGTATTCAACCGTTAGCCTATCAGCTATTACCGGCCAACAGATTGGTTCAGGCGCGTTAATTGATGTTGGTTTAACTGCCGGTATTAACGTAGCAGGAGACGCCAAGGTAATGAAATATTTACCGGGTGTTAAATTAAGCTGGGATGTACCTGGTTTTAACTTTTTTCAGACATTGGTAACTGCCTACATTGATGACAGTGAAGGCGTAGCAAAAGGTGGTGCACCTATAGAAACTAATAGCTGGATGTTTGATGTTGCGTTTGATTACCCTTTTATGATCGGCACGCAAAAGTTTAATGTAAAGGGCCATGTTGAGTACATTGCTGAGCGTGAAAATGAATTTGGTCAAGATGTGCGTGCGTGGTTTTTAGCGCAGCCTATTATTACCTGGGATTTAGGCCATGCCCTTGAAATGAAAGAAAACACTCTGTTGCTAGGGATGGAGTGGCAATATTGGCATAACAAATTTGGCACTGATGTTACAGAATCGGTACCACAACTTCATGTTGAGTGGACTTTTTAAGCTTTAACTAGGGTCTTATATGGACTCCCTAATAGCTCTTTACTCAATAAATAAAGATTAGCACTGAATATAAAAACCCTGTAAGTAAATTACTTACAGGGTTTTTATTTGTAGTTAAACTAAATTACAGCTTACATTGTGGGTTTTTACCCTGTGCTCTTGCTGTTTTTTGCTCACCTAAAGCTTGGCTCATTTGTGCTTGCAAGTCTTTAATTCGGCTTGCTGGTGCTGGGTGAGTTGATAAAAACTCAGGTGTTGCGCCACCACCCGCTTTACTCATATTTTGCCATAAAGTAACTGACTCTTTTGGATCAAAACCAGCTTGCGCCATTAAATCCAAGCCGATTTCGTCAGCTTCTGATTCGTGCGAACGACTAAACGGCAATACAACACCGTATTGTGCACCCAAGCCCAAACCCTGCATAATTTCGTTACGATACCCAACATTACCCATTTCAAGAGCTGCACCGCCAATTTGCATGCCGGTTTGTAGCATTGAGCTTTGCGATACACGCTCGTTCGAATGCTCTGCAATTACATGCCCTACTTCATGGCCAAGCACTGTAGCCACTTGGTCTTGGTTAGTAGCCACTTTTAGCAGCCCCGTATGCACACCAATGTAACCGCCTGGCAATGCAAACGCATTCGCTGAGTCGTCTTCAAATACCACTACTTCCCATTTTTGCGAAGCGTACTGCTTAGGTAAAACAGCCACTACTTGCTCGGCAATACAATTTACATACGCGTTAGTTTGTGGATTTTTATTGATTGGCTGATTTTTTTTCATCTCAGCAAAACTGGCTGTGCCCATTTCACTCATTTGTTGATCAGAATAAAGCGCAATTTGGGTGCGCCCTGTTGGTGATGTTTTACAGCCAGCCAGCACTGCAGTAGCTAATATAGCTATCACGAGTTTTTTCATTATATTCCCTCAAATCATATTTTTTGTTAGCGCTAGAATAGCAAATACCACCGCAGTTTAAAATAATTGCTTTTTAGCAAGTAACAATAAAATTTTGTTGTTTATTTAACCTGAACTCTGGTTAAGAGATTTACTAACGTATTGAATCATAGTTATATTTAATTTTATTTTCTCTAGCCAGAGATTTTCAGTGAAAATAAGGCAAATTTACGCGTCAATAGCTGGCCTATTGCAAGTAAATTCAACGCAGTTAGCGCTGAAAATAGCTGCTCGAGATAGGTTTATTATCCGGATCTCAGGTTATTTACCCATTACAATTAACTTAGCAGGCAAACTAAGTTTATCCAATCAGCATGCCCTGTTACACTATACATCCTGTTTAGTAATGATTGAGTTTATACATGCCTGCATCGGCTTCGTCTTTTAACACCCGTATTTTATTGCCTTTACTAGCTAGTATTGTGGCAATTACGCCTTTAGCTATTGATATGTATTTACCGGCAATGTTAGTTATTGCGGGCGACTTACAAACCAGTATGCCTAACGTACAAATATCGTTAAGTATTTATTTAGCGGGCTATGCATTAGGGATGTTATTTTTTGGCCCTATTGCCGATCAAATTGGTCGCCGTAAATTGGCTAAAATTGGCTTAACTTTATTTGGTATAACGTCATTAGCACTTGCCTTTACTACCGATATATATGCATTTTGGGTCTTGCGTACCGTACAGGCATTTACCGGTGCAGCGGCAACCGTGGTAGTTCCTGGGATAATTAGGCATATTTACCAAAAAAACACCGCCAAAGGTATGTCTTATGTATCGATGATTATGATGGTAGCGCCATTACTTGCACCTTCAATTGGTTCGCTTATTTTAGGGTTTTCTGTTTGGTCTACCATCTTTTTAATTTTAGCGGCCTACAGCTTTATTATTTTAGCTTTTGTGCATGTGTATTTAATCGACATTCCTATTTTTAAAAATGACCTTAAAGGGCTGCCATTATTTTTTAATAGTTATAAAATAATACTGAGTAACAAAGATGCACGTGCCGACATTTTAAGCTCTATGTTTGTATCGTTTGGATTTTTTTGTTTTTTAACCTCAGTACCGTTTGTATATTTAGACTTATTTAAAGTATCAGAGCAGTTATTTGGCATTTTGTTTGCATTTAACGTTATAGCACTTATGTTTGGGAATTTTTTAAATACTCGTATTGTGCCGCGAATTGGCTCTCGTAAAATGCTCTACTACGGATTAATATTTGGCTTACTTTCGGGCGCTGCGTTACTTACTTTTAGTATTATGCAGCTGTCGCTTTACTTTATTGTTGGTGCTATTGCACCACTTATGATGAGCTTAGGCATAATAGCCAGTAATGCTGACTCACTTATTTTAATGAAGTTTGAAGCAAATACAGGCACAGCAACCGCAGTTATTGGTACGTTACGCTTTGGTAGCGGTGCTTTGGTCGGCCCCCTATTAGCTATACTACATGCTAAAAGTGCCGTGCCTTTTTCAAGCTTGATGTTTGGTGCTGTAATACTAACTGTTTTAGTGCAATTGGTTCACTATTTAAATAGCAAAAAAAATGCCTCAAATTGAGGCATTTTTTAAATCATTAATAACAACTTAAGCGTCAGCTGCTTTAGATACCATAACCATAGCTGGGCGCAATAAACGTCCGTTTAAGGTGTAGCCTTTTTGCATTACCGCTAATACTGTATTTGGCGATACATCGTTGCTTGGCTGAATTGACATAGCTTGATGAAACTCTGGATTAAACTGCTCACCCTGTGGGTTAACAATTTCAACGCCAAATTTTGCAACAGCATCGTTAAAGCTTTTTACCGTCATGCTAATACCTTCTAGCACAGGTTTTAGCGTTTCGTTTTCTTTATCAGAAAACTCAATTGCGCGCTCTAAGTTATCAATAACCGGGAGTAATTCGTTAGCAAACTTCTCTAATGCAAATTTATGTGCTTTTTCTACATCTTGTGCTGCACGACGACGCATGTTTTCAACATCAGCAGCGGCGCGAACTACACCGTCTTTTTGATCTGCTATTGTTTGCTTTGCTACTTCAAGCTCTGCATATAACATTGCAATTTCGGCTTCAGGGCTTTGCTCTTGCTCTGCGTGTTCTTCTGCTGCTTGTACAGCGGCTTCAACATCAGCTTCCATTTTTGCTAGGTCTTCGTTTAATTCTACTTCTTGTTCTGGGTTTTGTCTCTGCTCAGACATAAATATGTGCTCCAATTCTTTACAACTGCGGTAATTATGGGGATTGAATTAAAAGATTCAAGAGTTAGATGTCTCAATTAATTTAAATTCTTGGATTATTTTTTCGATTGGCGCTGATTTTGGACAAATTACACAAAAACGACTCTGATATTCTTGATTTTGAAAGTACGGCAAGCTAATCACAATCAATTCGTTACACTCTGAAAAAGGTAGGTTTTCAGTATTAAGTACCGACACCCCATTTTTAAATACTAGCTTGTCTTCGACAAAATTTAAAAAAGACACCCCAATGTTTAGGCTTTGCTCGCAATCTATTTGTTTATACAAATAGTTTTCACCAACCACAATACTATTATCAGAGCCAAGCTTTTGGCTTAGTTCACGCGTCCATTGGTTGAGTGAATCATGACAGTTACGCGGTGCAGTATTAGCCATTGCCTGCATACGGTACAAGCCTTCTATTAAGGTTTGTTGGCTAAATACCGTATTTAACCACGTGGCAAACTGATAACGCACAGTATCACTTGCATCATCGGGCTTATTAATACAAATGTTATGACTTTGCCCTGCTCTGTCTATTAATAAGATTAACCAATCCGTGGAATCAAAATCGAGCACTTCCACTCTAAATACTTGTTGCGAGCGTACCTGTGGCAAACCAACACAACAACACACCTGATAACGCTGACTTAAACCATGCGCTAATTCAACTAATTGTGTTTGCGCAGGTTGCCAGTAATTAGCTATGTCGGCGAGTGCAAAAAATTCCTCAAACCAATAATCAAATCCGTAGTCTGTTGGCACGCGCCCCGCTGATGTGTGGGGTGAGTAGAGCAAGCCCACTTTCTCTAAACGTGCCATGGCATTACGTACTGTAGCTGAGCAAACTGCCATACCTTTTAGCTTGGCAATTTTTGTTGATGGCACAGGTAAACCTTCACCATTACAATACGTGCTCATTACAGCCGCAAAAATTTGTTGATCTCGTGGGTTTAGTTTCATGGTTACTGCATCTTGTCTCATGTGCTTTATATCGGGGCAGAGCTTCTTAATTTCAAGTCATTAGCTACACGGCACGTAAATTAATGAGCTGCAAGATTAATTCATTGCAGTATTGCTAACGATCTGTATTTTCAAACACTTCTGTTTTAGGTTACTCTACAAATATTAAAACTTGCTGTGTATTTATTATGGATTCTCCTTTTCGCACTATCGGCCTTATTGGTAAACCAAATCATCCAGATGCGGCGGCAACCTTGCAGCGCCTGCATACATTTTTACTTGCGCTTGGTTTTACAGTTATTGTAGAAAAACGCACAGGAAGCCAACTTATTGATATACCAAAAAATAAGTTAGTTAAACTGGTCGACTTAGGTGAACAAGCTGATTTGGCCATTGTAGTAGGTGGCGATGGCAATATGCTTGGCGCAGCGCGTGTATTAGCACGCTTTGATATAGCCGTTATAGGTGTAAACCGAGGCAACCTTGGGTTTTTAACCGATTTAAACCCCGAGGGTTTCGAAGCCAGTTTAGAGCAGGTACTCAGCGGTGAGTATGTTGAAGAAAAGCGCTTCTTACTCGAAGTAGAAGTGTATCGTCATAACGAACTTAAAAGTGCAAACTCGGCTGTAAACGAAGCCGTTTTACATGCCGACAAAGTAGCGCATATGATTGAGTTTGAAGCCTTTATAAATAACGACTTTGTGTTTTCTCAGCGCTCTGATGGACTTATTGTATCTACCCCTACCGGCTCAACTGCTTATTCACTATCGGGGGGCGGCCCTATTCTTACTCCTGAGCTTAACGCAATAGCGCTAGTGCCTATGTTTCCACATACTTTATCGAGCCGACCTCTGGTAGTTGATGCCGATAACGAAGTACGCTTAAAACTAAGCCTTGAGAACACCGATAGTTTGCAAGTTAGCTGCGACAGCCATGTGGTACTCGCCGTTTTACCTGGTGATGAGGTAGTCATTAAAAAAGCCGATAAAAAGCTGCGCCTTATTCATCCTAAAAATTACTCTTATTACAACGTATTACGCCAAAAGCTCAATTGGGGCAGTCGTTTATACTAATTTTATTGCTAAGTATCGTGCTTTAGAGCAAAATATATTTTTTATAAAATAGCTAACCAAATCAGGATTGTGCGGCAATGACTTATATTGTTTTTTTTGCTTTATTATTATTAATTACATTATTAGCTAGTTATTTAATTGTTGAAAATAACCGTAAAAAAGCAATCGAAGCGAAAAAAAAGCTTTTTAATGCTCGAGTATCACAAGTTAATACTCGCTTAAAGCTAAAGCTCAATGAGTTACTTGACGCTAAGCTTATCCGACCCAAATACCTGCCACGTATACAAGCCATTGTAAGCAATTTTTTTGTGGTGCAAGCTCACACGGATGAAAACCTAAACCAGTTAGAAAGTACTGCCGATTTACTTATTAATATACTGTCGAACGAGTTAATTAAAACTTATCAAAGCAATGTTTCTCAAAATTTAGTCGATAATATCCAGTACTTTGTAGCGGAACTTCCCTTGCAAGGTATTTTATATAACAAGACTTTTTATCAAACTATTTTACCCGCCCTTATTGTTAATATTAAAACAGAAGACATAGAACAACTCGCTGATAATATTAATAATGCTGACGAAACAAGCGAAACTAATAGCCATTCTAAAATTATTCAAGATGAAGAAATTGCGTAAGTCATAAAAATTTAATTTGCAAAAAACCAAAACACTGTATAAATTAACAGTCAATTGACTGGATGGATAAACAGTATGTTAATTGGTTTAGAAATTAAAAATTTCGCAATTGTAAGTAATTTAAGTACAGAGTGGCAAAACGGCATGACCGCAATTACCGGTGAAACGGGTGCGGGTAAGTCGATTGCTATTGATGCCCTTTCGCTATGTTTAGGCGAGCGCGCCGAAGCCTCAGCTGTGCGCCCAAACACAGATAAAGCGGAAGTATGCGCGCAATTTGATTTAAGTAATTTACCCCTCGCTCATGCTTTTTTAGAACAAAATATGTTGAGTAACGCCGATAACGAATGTTTATTGCGCCGCGTGGTGTGTAAAAATGGCCGCAGCAAAAGCTACATTAATGGCAGCGCTGTAACAGCAGCGCAACTAAAAGAGCTTGGCCAGTATTTAATTTCGATTCATGGCCAACATGCCCACCAACACTTGTTAAAAGCCGAGCATCAACTGCAGCTACTAGATGCCTATGCCGGACATCATAATTTGGTCAGTGGCGTTAGCCAAAGCTATAAGCAATTTGCTAATTTACAAAAAGAATTTAAACACTTACAACAACAACAGCAGCAGCAAGCTGCGCAAAAACAACTATTAGAATACCAAGTAGCAGAACTTAACGAGTTTGCCCTACAAGAAGGTGAGTTTGAACAAATAGAAGCTGAGCATTACAAGTTAAGTAATAGCCAAACGATTTTAGAAACGTGTCAGCGTGAGTTACAGCATTTATACGAAAGTGATGAGCAAAATGCTTGTTCGTTATTGCAACACAGCGCGCAACAGTTTTCTGAGCTGGCACAATATGACGAAACATTAGCAAGTGTAGCTACATTGCTTGCAGAGGCCGCAGTACAAGTAGAAGAAGCTAGCCGAGAAGTGCGCAGTTACACTGAGCAGGCCGATTTAGATCCTGCTCGCTTGGTGGAGGTAGAAAACAGATTAAGCGGCGCTATGGATTTAGCGCGTAAACACCATATTAAACCACAGGCATTGGTTGAGTTTCATCAAGCTATTAGTCAAGAACTCGAGTCTATTAGCAATAACAGCTCTCGCTTAGAGCAGTTAGAATCTGAAATTGAAAACACACTTAGCCATTATCAACATGCTAGTGAACAGCTAAGCCAAAGCCGCCGTGAGTATGCTAATACACTAAACCGCTTAATTAGTAACAGCATGGCAAACCTGTCAATGGAAAACGGCATATTTGAAATTGCCCTAACTCAAGAAACCGAACGCGCACCAAATAGCTTAGGCTACGACAATGTATCGTTTTTAGTATCAACTAACCCAGGACAACCATTACAACCATTAGCAAAGGTTGCATCGGGTGGTGAGCTGTCGCGTATAAGTTTAGCTATTCAGGTAATTATTGCGCAAAAAGTCACAACACCTACCCTTATTTTTGATGAAGTTGATGTGGGGATCTCCGGCCCAACGGCCTCTGCTGTTGGTAAGTTATTGCGTCAATTAGGTAAGTCTACCCAAGTGATTTGTGTTACCCATTTACCGCAAGTAGCCAGCAGTGCGCATCAACAGTTTTTTGTTGCTAAAGAAATAGCAAATGGAGAAACTTTTACCCATATGCAGCCTTTAAACAAAGATGGCAGAGTTAACGAAATAGCACGCCTATTAGGGGGTGATAATATAAGTAAAACAGCAAAAGCAAATGCTAAAGAGCTAATAATGGCACACGCTTAATATTACTTTTATACGTTTATTTTAATATGTGGTTAGTAGGGTTAAGAGTTAAGGATTAAAATGCAAAATACAGTTGCCTACTTTTGTTTAACTGCGGGCTGGTTAGTGTTAATCGTTAGCCTTGTTTTTCTAATTTTGAGTACCTTTAAACATACTCACTTTAAGCAGATTTTATTGCGCTATTTAAATACAGCATTGGTATGGCAGTTATTGATCACGCTGTTTTTTATAATGAATAATACAACAGCCACTTTGAACAATTTTATTATTATTTGTGGGGTAATAATTACATTGCAATTGCTATGTAATTTAGCCTGTTATTTAGGTTTAAAACGCGCAAAAGCAAAAGGCAGACCCTCATTAGATCATTTTTCTATGGACTAAGTATTACTGTATTTTATTCAAGCAATAAATAAAGTACTTACAGTGGGGTAAAGCGTTTTAATGTGGTGCTTTGATGTTGGCTTTTAGTAGGTATTTTATTGCTGAGCTACTCAACTTTTTAAGTCTAAAAGCTAATGTTGCAGCATTTACGCACGTCTAATTTGGTTTGGCTGGTAAGTTTTTAATGATTAATTTATCGATAAGAAACGATTAATAAAAAACAATAAAACCACTATAAAAGTGGTTTTATTGTTTTAGCAAAATTTTGTATCAATACACCTTAAAAAGCGTGCTTATCGAGATATTATTCTGCGTCAGCTTCTTTATATTTAGCTGCTGTTTCAGTAATTAATGGTTGTAATTCACCACGCTGAAACATTTCGATGATAATATCACAACCACCAACTAATTCGCCATCTACCCATAACTGTGGGAATGTAGGCCAATTTGCATAAGCAGGAAGCTCAGCACGAATGTCTGGATTAAGTAAAATATCAACATATGCAAATGGTTCACCACATGACATTAACGCTTGCGATGCTTGTGAAGAAAAACCACAGTTAGGCAACTTAGGCGATCCTTTCATGAAAAGGATTATTGGGTTTTCTGAAATTTGCTGTTTAATTTTATCAATGGTTTCCATCTACAACCTCAAAATGACGATAATTTAATATACCTAAGGCCTTGAAAATAACTCAGTGAGACCATAGATCTATAACTTAAAATGGGCAAATAAAGCCGCAATTGAAATAGTCTTTAGCAATAGCATTGCTGTTTGCTAAAACTTGAGTAGAATACTCAACAATTATAGTAACACTATATTCCCGTTTGGTATAGATAACTGGCCTGTTCCAACAGGCATTACGTATTACTAAATGGACTATTAACTAAAAGAAGATGGAGATAAAAAATGGCATTTGAACTACCGTCACTACCATATGCAATTGATGCACTTGAGCCGCATATTTCAAAAGAAACTCTTGAGTTTCATCATGGTAAACATCACAACACTTATGTTGTTAAACTTAATGGTTTGATCCCAGGCACTAAGTTTGAAAACAAATCTCTTGAAGAAATCGTATGTTCATCAGACGGTGGCGTGTTTAACAACGCTGCACAAATCTGGAACCATACGTTCTACTGGAACAGTTTATCGCCAAATGGCGGTGGTGCACCGACTGGCGCGGTTGCTGATGCAATCAATGCTAAATGGGGCTCTTTTGATGCATTTAAAGAAGCATTAAACGACAAAGCAGTTAATAACTTTGGTTCTAGCTGGACTTGGTTAGTTAAACTAGCTGATGGTTCACTAGACATAGTTAACACTTCTAACGCTGCTACACCATTAACTGATGATGGTGTTACTCCAATCCTAACTGTGGATTTATGGGAACACGCTTACTACATCGATTACCGTAACGTTCGTCCAGATTACCTTAAAGGTTTTTGGTCGCTAGTTAACTGGGAATTCGCGAACGCTAACTTCGCTTAATTAGCCCTTAAAAGCTAAATTTAAAAAGACGCTGCGGCGTCTTTTTTTATGCTTGGTAAATTACCACCTCCTTGTACAAGTACCTCTTATATTAAAAAGTCAAGATCATAATTTTTAATATAAATTTTTAATTTTATTGCACAAAAATTCAAAATCGTGACTAGACTTTAAGAAGTTAAGCTATTTTTAAAGTGGGTTTTGGAGGTCTTTATGACGATTTTTGATCATTACCAAGCACGATATGAAGCTGGACAAGAAGAAGAGTACAGTATTGCTGAGTTTTTAGATATTTGTAAAACCGACAAATCTGCCTACGCAAGTGCTCCTGAGCGTCTACTAATGGCAATTGGCGAGCCACAAATGATAGACACAGCAACAGACGCACGCTTAAGTCGATTGTTTTCTAATCGTGTAGTAGCACGCTACCCTGCCTTTGCTGATTTTTATGGTATGGAAGATGCCATCGAACAAATTGTTTCTTATTTAAAACACGCCTCTCAAGGCCTAGAAGAATGTAAACAAATTCTTTATTTATTGGGTCCGGTTGGTGGTGGTAAATCATCTATTGCCGAAAAACTGAAATACTTGATGCAACAAGTACCCATTTATTCTATTAAAGGCTCCCCTGTAAACGACCACCCGCTGTCATTATTCGATCCGATTGAAGATGCTAAATTACTTGAACAAGAATACGGCATTAAACCACGCTATTTGAAAACTATTATGTCGCCTTGGGCCGGAAAACGCTTAAAAGAATTTAACGGCGACATTAGTCAATTTAAAGTGGTTAAGCGCTACCCTTCTATTTTAAATCAAATAGGGATTGCCAAAACTGAGCCTGGGGATGAAAACAACCAAGATATTTCGGCACTAGTAGGTAAAGTAGATATTCGCCAACTAGAACATTTTGCACAAAATGATCCCGATGCTTACGCCTACTCTGGATCTTTATGTTTAGCAAACCAGGGCTTAATGGAGTTTGTTGAGATGTTTAAAGCGCCTATTAAGGTACTGCATCCTCTGCTAACAGCCACCCAAGAGGGTAACTACAACGGTACTGAAGGTATTAGTGCTCTGCCCTTTAACGGCATGATACTAGCCCACTCTAACGAATCTGAGTGGCAAACTTTTAAAAACAATAAAAACAATGAGGCATTCCTAGACCGGGTATATATTGTTAAGGTTCCTTATTGCTTACGTGTTACCGAAGAAATTAAAATTTACGATAAGCTACTTCAACACAGTGAGTTGTACAACGCGCCATGCGCCCCGGGAACACTTAAAATTTTAGCGCAGTTTTCAACGCTATCACGATTAAAAGAGCCTGAAAACTCGAGCCTTTTTTCAAAAATGCGAGTGTATGACGGCGAAACCCTAAAAGACACCGACCCTAAAGCTAAATCGTATCAAGAGTATCGAGACTATGCTGGGGTTGATGAAGGTATGACAGGACTTTCTACCCGTTTTGCTTTTAAAATTTTATCGCGAGTATTTAATTTTGACACCCTAGAGGTTGCTGCGAATCCAGTACATTTATTTTATGTGTTAGAACAACAAATTGAGCGTGAGCAGTTTGCATCTGATACCGAAGAGCGTTATTTGAGCTTTTTAAAAGGCTATTTAATTCCGCAATATGTGGAGTTTATTGGTAAGGAGCTGCAAACCGCATACTTAGAGTCGTACTCTGAATACGGACAAAATATTTTTGACCGTTATGTTATTTACGCCGACTTTTGGATTCAAGATCAAGAATACCGCGACCCCGATACTGGCCAACTATTTGACCGTGATGCCCTTAATGCAGAACTTGAAAAAATAGAAAAGCCAGCGGGTATTTCTAATCCAAAAGATTTTCGTAACGAAATAGTAAACTTTGTGCTTAGGGCTCGAGCGCACCATAATGGTAAAAACCCACTGTGGACCAGCTACGAAAAATTGCGCACCGTGATCGAGAAAAAAATGTTCTCTAATACCGAAGATTTGCTACCCGTTATTTCGTTTAATACCAAAACCTCTGCCGAGGATCAGCAAAAACACGAAGACTTTGTTAATCGTATGGTCGAAAAAGGCTACACACAAAAACAAGTGCGGTTGTTATCTGAATGGTATTTACGGGTTAGAAAATCGCAATAACCTTCATATTGGTAGTTTAGGAGGTAATTAATGGCGCATTTTATAGATAGGCGATTAAACGCAAAGAATAAAAGCACGCTTAATCGCCAGCGCTTTATTAGGCGCTATAAAAAACAAATTAAAGAAGCGGTTTCTGATGCGATTAATAAACGCAGTGTCACCGACGCAAGTTCGGGAGAGAGTATTTCTATTCCGCAACGCGATATTAGCGAACCTACATTTCATCAAGGAAAAGGCGGCAATAGAGAACAAATACATCCAGGGAACGATCAGTTCTCTACTGGCGATAAAGTAGAGCGCCCTAAAGGTGGGCAAGGTGGTGGCGCAGGAGGCGGTGAAGCGAGCGACTCGGGAGAAGGCCAAGACGAATTTGTATTTTCGATTTCAAAGGATGAATATTTAGATTTATTGTTTGAGGATTTAGAGCTGCCAAACTTGCAAGAAAATCAGCTCGACAAACTAGTACAAATGAAAACTCATCGCGCTGGTTTTTGCAGCGATGGTATGCCAAGTAATATTGATATTGTACGCTCACTCAAAGGCTCGTTAGCACGGCGTGTGGCCATGAGCGCAGGTAAAAAGCGTTTATTAGCAGAGCTTGAAGCTCAGTTAGTTATTTTACTTGCACAAGCACATCCTGATAAAGCTGCTATTGTGCTGTTAAGTAGTGAAATTGAACTGATTAAAAAGCAAATTAAGGCAGTGCCTTTTATTGATAATTACGACTTACGTTTTCGTAATTACGAAAAACGCCCTCACCCTACCAGCAAAGCTGTGATGTTTTGTATTATGGATGTGTCTGGCTCTATGGATCAGGCCACAAAAGACATGGCTAAGCGCTTTTATATTTTGCTATATCAGTTTTTAACACGCAGCTATAAAGACATTGAAGTGGTATATATTCGCCATCACACGCAAGCTAAAGAAGTTGACGAACAAGAGTTTTTTTACTCCCAAGAGACCGGCGGCACGATTGTTTCGAGTGCCCTTAAACTCATGGACGAAATAATTAAAGCGCGTTATAACTCTGAACAATGGAATGTGTATGCCGCGCAAGCGTCTGATGGTGATAACTGGGCAGACGACACACCGCAATGTGGACAAATTTTGCGTAATAAATTATTAAACGCAGTGCGCTATTTTGCCTATATAGAAATAACCACACGGGCGCATCAAAGTTTATGGCGCGAGTATCAAGACATAACCCAAAGCCATGCTAATTTTGCCATACAACATATTCAAAGCGTTGAGGATATTTACCCTATTTTTAGAGAGCTATTTAAAAAAGGTCGTCAGCAGCAAGGGGCTGCATAGCCTAAGCGAGGTAGTAAATATGAAGGATAAACATATAAGTGATGGCCCAGATTGGACTTTTGAGTTATTGGCCCAGTACCGTGATGAAATAGCCCGTGTTGCACAGCACTATCGCTTAGACACGTACCCTAATCAAATTGAAGTGATCACCGCTGAGCAGATGATGGATGCCTATTCTAGCGTTGGTATGCCTATAGGCTATAGCCATTGGTCATACGGTAAAAAGTTTATTCAAACTGAGCAAAATTATAAACGCGGTCAAATGGGATTAGCCTACGAAATCGTCATTAACTCCGATCCGTGTATTGCCTATTTAATGGAAGAAAACACCCTGCCCATGCAAGCACTGGTTATGGCGCATGCTTGTTATGGGCATAATTCTTTTTTTAAAGGGAATTACTTATTTAAAACCTGGACCGACGCCGGCTCAATTATCGATTACCTACTGTTTGCTAAAAAGTACATTAGCCGCTGCGAAGAAAAATACGGTATTACTGAGGTAGAAACCCTGCTCGACTCTTGTCATGCGCTAATGAATTACGGCGTAGACAGATACAAGCGCCCGCAACGTATTTCATTATTTGAAGAACAAAAGCGCCAGCAAGAACGAAAAGACTATCTACAATCACAAGTAAACGAGTTGTGGCGCACTATTCCAGCTCAACAACAAGAAGCTAAAAAGCATGAGCGTCATTTTCCACAAGAGCCACAAGAAAATATTTTATACTTTATTGAAAAAAATGCGCCATTGCTAGAGTCATGGCAGCGTGAAATCATTCGGATTGTACGTAAAATATCGCAATATTTTTATCCGCAAAAACAAACCCAGGTGATGAATGAAGGTTGGGCTACATTTTGGCATTATACTATTTTGAATCACTTATATGACGAAGGAAAATTGACTGATTCATTTATGATGGAGTTTTTACAAAGCCACACTAATGTGATTTATCAACCACCTTATAATAGCCAATATTACTCGGGTATAAACCCTTATGCTCTGGGCTTTAATATGATGGTAGACATTCGCCGTATTTGTGAGCAGCCAACAGAGGAAGATAAACGCTGGTTCCCGCAGTATGCTGGCAGTAATTGGCTCGACACGCTGCACTTTGCTATGCAAAACTTTAAAGATGAAAGTTTTATAAGCCAGTTTTTATCACCTAAACTGATCCGTGACTTTAAATTATTTACTATTGTTGATCATACAAATAACCCTCATTTAGAAATAGGTGCTATCCATGATGATAATGGCTATAAAGCAGTGAGAGAGGCGTTATCGGCGCAATATAATTTAAGTAATCACGAGCCTAATATTCAAATCTATAATGTTGATATTAGAGGCGACAGATCTCTTACATTACGTTATGTGCCGCACAATAATATTCCGCTCGCTAACTCACACGATGAAGTACTTAAACATCTTTACCGTTTATGGGGATTTAAAGTAAAACTAGAGCAAGAGTCGAGTAGCGGTGAAGTTTCTATTCTTAGTCAATGTCCAATAGATGATTATCGCCACACTACAGAGTAAATAATCTAGGTTATGGATAATAGATTTATTAAGCAACGCTGCATACTCGCGTTAACTAACCGATATAAAAAATGACGCTTAGGCGTCATTTTTTATATCGTCAAACATAGTAATACTATTCCTACCATTGTGTTTTGAATTATAAAGTGCTTTATCGGCAGCCTCAATCCAGCGTTCATGGTTTTTAAATTCATTACTATAAGAGGCAATGCCAATACTAACCGTCATACTCACTAGCTGATCTTTGTAAGCCACCGGGGTTGCCGCAATTAGTTCACGTAAACGCTCGGCTATTATCGTCGCACCTTGTTTATCAGTATCGAGTAAGGTGATAGCAAATTCTTCACCACCGTAGCGCCCTGCTATATCTGTTTCGCGCAATGTGCCTTTTAGTAATTTTGCAATATGACGCAATGCCTCGTCACCACAACTGTGGCCGTACTCATCGTTCACTTTTTTAAAGTGGTCAATATCAAACATTAATAAAGTACTGCAACCACCACTGCGTTTAGTACGCAAAAACTCTTGGCGTAACGTATGTTCCCAGTGCCCTCGGTTAGCTAGCTGCGTTAAGCTATCGGTTTGACTAACTTGCTCAAGCTTTTTATTTAACTGTTCGAGTTCTTTTTTATTAACGGCTACATCTGTTACATCGTAAATAATAATACATATATGCTCAACATCACCACGGGTATTTGTTAGTGGAATAAAGGTGGCATTTTGGTACATATAATCAGCTTTGCCGGTAATTGGCCGATAGTTTTTAAAACGAAAGATATAAGGTTGCTGTTCCCAAATTGTAAACGAGCGGTTTTTTAGTACAAACACGGATTCAGATTTACTTCTAAACCACTTTTCATCTATTGCGGGAAATAAATCAAATAAGTCTTTGTGTTTAACTGCGCTTGGCAATAATCCAGAATGATTTTCCATAAAACCATTCCATACACACACTTTATATTCTCTGTCGAGCACCACTAGGCCCACATCAACAGTATTAAACATATCCATTAACCAATGGATTTCATTCATATTTAAATCAGCTGACATAATCGTTAATCTTCTAATAGGTAGGCAACTTTGTACTTCAAAGTTTTTAGTGAGTCTTCGGTAAATAACAACATCAAATCGCAATTTATATTGTGGTTTTCAATACCGTAACTTATCTCGATTGCTAAGGTACGTTGCCAACGTGGTTTGTTAGATTTAACCAGCTCTGATACATCTCTATGCTGACCCAGTACTATGGGATGCCCTTGGCTAAATGTCATATCAAGTTGTTTTGAGAGTCCAGTTAAAATAGCGCCAATAAGTATATTACTGATATCCATTAACAGCTCTAGCTCTACTTTTTCATTGAGCTCACCGTCGTAGTTCATTAGCGATGCTATTTCTTTAAAGCTCGAGTCATTTAAAAGTAGTAATGCTTCCCCTGATACACCGCCGCCTATAAAGCCTTGGCAGATACCCGAGGTTGAGGTGCTGTTATCAATTGAGCGCAGCGCCATATCAAGCTCATTTACTTCTAGAATATTAACATTAGGTATGGGCAGCTTAACAAATACATTAAGTAACCTTGCGAGTAGGTCGCCTGCTTGCCCCATGGCCACGTTAGTAAGCTCTTGGTATATATCTCGTACATCAGGGTCTACCTGCTCACCTAACGAGTGCGCAAGGCGCTCTCGCATTGCTTTGTCTTTAATGCCATGATGTTCAATAATAGTGGCTAGCTTTTCTGCGGAGCAAGGTTTTTGAATAAAATCAATTGCACCTAGCTCTAATACGCGCTCATGTGCCGCCGGCTGAATATCGCCAGAAACCACCACAGTGAGCACATTAAGACCAAGCTCTCGTATCGCTATGAGTACTTCATAACCATCCATTTCTGGCATATTTAAATCAAGAAAAAGAATTTCTGGCTGTATTTTTTTTATTTGGTTTATACAATCTACACCGTCATGCGCAAATTCAATTTTAATATCCCAATCCACTGGTAAAGATCGAGCTAGTTGGCGTCTAGCTAATTTTGAATCATCACATATTAGTACCGATGTTGACATATTCTCTCTCTATTTTGACCCTGTTATAGGTATCAAACTGCATTAATAAAGGTTTAATTATTGTTTTTTATATACATATTTTTTACATATGTATGTTATATCAAAGTATACCTTGTTTACAATTTTTGATTAATAAATAAAAGCATCTACTTCTTCTGCTTGGTGAGCACTTCGCAGTATAATACACTTAACGCTATTACAGCCTGAATCTAAAAGGAAATACCCTATGTTTCGCTCGTTAATTTTTGCATTAAGTGCATTTAGTTCTGTGGCTTTTGCTGCCGATTATACCGAAAACACGCTTGATGCTGGCAAAGTATCCGCACAAGGTAAACCTGTTACTTTATTAGGTAAGGGAGTTGCTGTAGGCGATAGCGCACCAGAGTTTAAAGTGGTCGACGCTAACTTTACCCCTGTTACATTGAGTGCGTATAAAGGCCAAGCCGTTTTGATTAGCGTAGTACCTAGTTTAGATACCGGTATTTGCAGCCTACAAACTAAACACTTTAACGAAAAAGTAGCACAACAATTTCCAAACATAACCATGTTGACCATTAGTAGCGATTTACCTTTTGCGCAAAAACGTTTTTGCAAAGCTGAGAACATAGATAAGGTAATTGTGCTTTCTGATTCGGTATGGCACGACTTTGGTCAGAAGTATGGATTTATAATTAAAGATATGGGGCTACTAACACGCGCTGTACTTATTTTAGATAAAAACCATAACGTGGTTTATAAGCAATTAGTGAGTAACCTTGCAACTGAACCAGAATACGCCAGCGTGATTGAAAAACTAAAGGCACTTTAAATTAACCTAAACTCTGCACAAAAAAACCGCTAAATTTTACATTAGCGGTTTTTATTTAATAGAGGACTGTAAATTAGCCTAATAGCTCACCTAACTGTTTGCTAATAGCATCAACAGCTTGTGTACCATCTAGCTTATGATACTGGGTGTTACCCGCAGCAGCTTCTGCTTGGTAGTAATCAACCAATGGCATAGTTTGCTCATGGTAAATACCTAAGCGTTTACGTACTGTTTCTTCAGTATCGTCTGCACGAATAATAAGCTCTTCACCTGTTTCGTTGTCTTTATCTGCCACTTTTGGTGGATTATAAACAACGTGATAAACACGACCAGAACCTGGATGAACACGACGTCCACCCATACGCTCAACAATCACTTCATCAGCAACATCAAATTCAATAACGTGATCAACCACTACGCCATTTTCTTTCATCGCATCAGCTTGTGGAATAGTGCGCGGGAAACCGTCTAATAAAAAACCATTTTCGCAATCAGCTTTAGTAATACGCTCTTTTACTAAACCAATGATAATATCGTCAGAAATTAACTGGCCTGCATCCATTACTTTTTTTGCTTCAAGACCCAGTGGAGTGCCTTCTTTAATTGCTGCACGTAACATATCACCAGTCGAAATTTGTGGAATACCGTATTTATCCATCAAGTACTGAGCTTGAGTGCCTTTACCTGCACCCGGCGCGCCCAAAAGAATAATGCGCATATCATTGTCCCTTAGTAATAGTTTGTTTTTTGAAGCCTGAATTCTTCCATAAGCGCCGCCGATACTCAAGCAACTTATACTAATTGATAAGTCATTAGCGGGCATATAGCGTATAAAAAAGGGAACTTAGGTTCCCTTTTAACTTAATCTTTAATTTTTTAAACTTATTTGCTTAATTCAAGCATAAGTTTATTTAAGCGAGTTACAAACCCTGTAGGGTCTTTAAGTGTGCCACGCTCTGCAAGTAGCGCTTGGTCAAGTAATACATGCGACCACTGTGCAAACTTATCTTCGTCTTGCTCATCATTTAAATGCTTAACAAGTTGATGCTCTGGGTTTAGCTCAAACACAGGTTTTGCTTCAGGAGCGGCTTGACCAACCGATTCCATTAGCTTTTGCATTTGTGAGCTCATGTCGTTGTCATCGCTAACAACACATGCTGGAGAGTCGGTTAAACGATGCGTAAAACGCACTTCTTTAACTTCATCACCTAACGCAGTTTTAATACGCTCTACTAAACCGGCAACTTCTTTTTCAGACTCTTCTTGCGCTTTTTTAGTCTCTTCGTCGTCAAGCTTACCTAAGTCTAAATCACCACGGGTGATTGATTGTAGTTGCTTATCAGCAAATTCTGTTAAGTGGCTCATCATCCACTCATCTACACGGTCACTTAGCAGTAATACTTCAATGCCTTTTTTACGGAAAATCTCTAAATGCGGAGAGTTTTTCGCAGCAGTAAACGTATCAGCCACTACGTAGTATATTTTTTCTTGGCCTTCATTCATGCGCTCAACGTATTGCTCAAGCGATACATCTTGCGTTGCTGAATCGGTATGCGTAGAAGAGAAACGTAATAGTTTACAAATTGCTTCTTTATTAGCTGCATCCTCTGCAGGGCCTTCTTTGATCACTTGACCAAATTCATTCCAAAATACTTGGTAATCGTCCGCTTTGTTTTTAGCCATACGCTCAAGCATTTTAATAATACGCGATGTACACCCTTTACGAATAGCTTGCGTTACTTTGTTGTCTTGTAGAATTTCGCGAGATACGTTAAGTGGTAAATCGTTTGAATCTAACAAGCCTTTTACAAAACGTAAATAACTTGGCATGAATTGTTCAGCGTCATCCATAATAAACACGCGTTGTACGTACAGTTTTAAACCACTTTGGCGATCACGATTCCATAAGTCGAATGGCGCTTTTTTAGGGATGTATAACAAACTAGTGTATTCAGTTTTACCTTCTACCTTGTTATGCGCCCAACTTAGTGGATCTTCCCAATCGTGGCTTACGTGCTTGTAAAACTCTTTGTATTCGTCATCTGAAAGCTCTGACTTATCACGAGTCCACAGTGCAGTAGCGCGGTTAATACTTTCCCACTCACCTGGTACTGCTGGGATTTTTTCGCCATCTTCCCCTTCAGACTCTGGCACTTCTGCTTTGTACATTTGTACTGGGGTCGAAATATGATCCGAGTATTTAGTCACTATGCTGCGCAGGCGCCACTCATCAGCAAACTCTTTTTCTTCTTCGCGAAGATGTAGAATAATGTCGGTACCACGGCCTTCTTTTTCAATTTCTTGCAGCGTGTACTCGCCTTCGCCTTGAGACTCCCACTCGTAAGCAGTTGTTTCGCCAGCTTTACGGGTGCGAACCGTTACTAAGTCTGCCACGATAAATGCTGAGTAAAAACCAACACCAAACTGACCAATTAACTGCGAGTCTTTACTTTGATCGCCAGTTAAGTTTTTGAAAAACTCAGCAGTACCCGATTTTGCAATCGTCCCTAAAGAGCTTATTACTTCATCGCGGGTCATACCAATACCATTATCTGAAATAGTAATGGTGTTAGCTTCTTTGTCAGCGCTAATACGCACACGTAAGTCAGCGTCGCCTTGGTACAGATCACCTTGTGATAATGCTAAAAAGCGTAACTTGTCTGCTGCATCTGAGGCATTTGACACAAGTTCACGTAAAAATATTTCTTTATTAGAATAAAGAGAATGAATCATTAAGTTGAGTATCTTACCCGCATCTGTTCCAAACTCATGTTTTTCAATGTTTTTATTGTCAGTCATGTTATTACCTTCTTATCTTTTGGTACTCAATTTGGTACTCAATTGATTAATTGCTGTTATAAGCCATGCACTGAATATTGTGTTTGATGTGAGTGTTTTCAAGAGGTGATATTAAAAAATCACTATAAATTTGGGCTGGAGTCGATTATTAGCTTTGATATTTATATTGTCACCCTAATTTAATAGTGGGCCACTCTTAATTCAACCCAGCATGATTGTTTAAAATTATTAATATGAAGAGTTGATACTAAATATAAAATGCTAAACACACTCTACATGCAAATCTATTACTTTATGATCATTAAACCTATAAGCAATGAAAAGTGTAATACGATCCACATTATCAAATTCCAGAAAAGGCAAAAATTTTAAACACGCATTTTCTTTGTCAATAACCTTCAATAAAGATTCTTTAGTATATAGGCTTGATTCATCATCAAGGTGAACATAATAGTTAACCCGTAAATTAGTTTCTGAGTTAGTCATGTATATTGAATTAATTATGGTGCCTGGGGCTATCTTCGTACCAGAAATTTTTTCCAAGTTTTTATTAACCTGTTTAATATACTTTTCAGTAACTTTAGTACTATCACTATCCGCACTAGTAGTTGAAAAGCTACTTTTATTTTCTTGGTATATATTTGTGATTGATGCGAGAATTAATAATACAAACCATCCTTTCAAAATCCTCTTTCTTACCCTAGTAGTTCTTTTTGATTTAAAAAGTGAAAAGACTGCTATATGTAATATAGGCATAAAAATAACGACCAATGTACTAGCAACAATCGCTAAAATTAATGTATAACCTGTTGCTGTATATTGATGATATGCCGTGAGCGCAATAGCAATTAAATAAAGAATTACCAAGTTTTTAAATTTAACTTCTTCCTTTACCTCTGTTTTCTTATTATTTTATTCCATAATTGTTCCTTAAAAACCAAGTTGTACTTACTATTATAAAATTAAGCATCAGACTTATTTTATTCTTTTCAACTAGAGAATTTTGGTCCTAGAAATGCTTTGCAATACTTACAAAAACGCAATAGCACTAATTAAGCTTAGAGAGCTTTTCTGCTAAATTAGTTAACTCTTTAGCTTTATCATACTCCCCGTTTTCTAACGCTATGCTGATATCTTGCTTGAGTTTAGTTAAATTAATTGAACTGCTACCTGCATCTTTACTATCTAAATGCTTATGAACGTTGCTTTTTGTCCCTACCTTGTTCCTGATCTTTTGCTTAACCACCTCTTTGATAACGGTATCCTGAACCTTTCTTTTCAACCTACTTTCATTCAGATTACCTTTTATTTTAGAGGTGCTTTTTTGAAACTTTTGAGCCGCTTGCTTTATAGCCACTTTGAATACTGGAATATACTTTTTAATAATAAAAAAAACAGTAATGAAAAAAGATATTCCTATAACCCAAAGAATGCTATCAATGGCGCGTTCTGCTTCTAAGTCAGCTTCTTTTTCTCGCCTTTTTCTCTCAACCTCTGGCATTACTTTGTTTACCAGAGTGAAGTTGAGATACTCTGTGGCTGTATCTGAGTTATAACCATATTTATATTGAAATTGCTCAAATGTTAAAACCTCTAAATCATTTAGCTTTTCAGCTTCAATATCAGAAGAAGCTGAAGCACTTCTAGGTTGCTCAATTTTTTCTTGTGGGCTTTGCTGCGCCATTATAAATTGGCTAAAAAGGATTAAGAGTATCATCAGTATGATTTTAATTTGCTTATTCATAACTTCCCTATTTTCATATTGCACATCTATAACCAAGTATGAAGAGATAGGTATCAAAGTCTTCATACTCAATAAAACACCAAACCTTTTTAAAGCGAGCAACTCTTTAATTCATTTACCACTTAACCTGCCGGCTTAGTCTTTATTAACTTATTAGACTTCATTCCTATACCAACATCATCGCGCCTGAAGTCAAACATATTCATCTCAAATGTATTAATTGATACCTGATCATTTCCATGACTGTGAGCTATCAGTCGATCGTAAGGCTTGCTATATGGAGCTTTCGCGCAAGAGCCACCATAGACTCCTGTATTAACTAACACTACAGGCTGAAACATATGATAGTGAAGCGCATCAATCATAGTATCGAACGTGTTTACATCCTTATTAAGCGCACACACGGCATAGGCATTTGTTTTATCCTTTAAGTCTGCACTTAATGAAATATCTGTTGCGTCATAACAAATTGAACCTGTAATTACAAAGCCCGACTTATTCGGAAATCTAGGATGCTTAAGCTCCAACAATAACTGATATGGCCGCCAAGGTTTAATTTTACCTACTTCTTCAGCCATCATATTGTGCTTACCCTGAAATCTAATAAGCTCTTTTTGTTCTGAATTTGCCTTAGGTGGCACAATCCAAACAGCGCAATTATTTGGTCCATCTACATTATTTTGCTTAATAAAGCCTAAACCAGCGTAAATTATTGAGTGAGTTTTTCTCGATAGAGTAATTAAAACATCTAAATCATCATGGCTAACAGATAGCTCTGGCCATATAATAAGGTCAACTTGTTTCCCTCTTTCTTTGCGCTCTAAGTCATCAGTTCGCTGCGCATCAATATGCTTACACACTAGTGCGGCAACATCAGCAACATGGCGCCTGTGTCTTACCCTAAATCCGTTATTATCTAACATTATTCCATATTGCTCAAAGTCACTATTGCTAGGCAGTTTAGATTGCACCATAGCCACAGTTAGGTTCTGCTTATTATCTTGCCAATCAAGGTTAATTGTTTCAATTAACCCGGGCATAGCTGTGTGCTTGCAATATTTTAATCTAAGCTCATTTAATCTATTTGCGACTAACTTATTAACGCTATCTATAGTCCAATTTAATGGCCAGTCATAACCTTGGTCATTGACTGATATGCCGGGCCAAATCAAAAGTTTTGATAATAAAGTTGTTAACCAATGAGAAATTTGCGCAGATTCACCTGCTATAGAGTGTGGTGTATTCATCATGCCTAAAGCTCTTTTTTCAGAGCTAGTTTTTATACCTCTATATCCTGTTTTCGCCTCTATGCTTGAGCTAAATCCAGACCAATCTATATTGCCTATTAATGCGGATCGAGCACATATAGCGACTCGCTGAAGGACTTTAGTTTCAGCGTCAACTTCAATTAAATGTTTACTCAATAATAAATTAGAAGAAGTAAATCCAAGCTCAATATTAAGGCTACAATCAAATAAATCATACTGAGGAGGTAGTGAGTAGCTACTGTTCTCTAGTTTGATTTTAGTCGTCGCTATATCTATTAGCTTATCTGACGCAGCCTTTTCTAACTCAGTACTTTTTTCAAGCAAAGCTTGTATTAACTTTAACGCCATTATCTCATTTGCAAACGGGTTATCTGGTCGCTGTACTAGTCTAAGAAGAGACTGAAAGCCACTAATGCTCTCTAATGGTTTCTTTAAAGGTCTTTTATCAATGCCTTGATGCCTAATAAGCTCTTTTATTACTTGCTGTTTGGGCCAATGATATTCAAGTGGACGTGCGTGCTTAACAAGCGAACTAAAGAAGCTAACATTTTGTACTGATATGCTTGATAAAACATCAGTAACCTTATCTGACGCTAAATGATCTAGTAAACATGAAACGGCTCTGACTAGAGGTTTAGAATTTTTATTTAACTGCTCCGCAAGTAAAATATTAGCTGCAAGCTTTTCAGCAGAGAACGAGGTAGGCAAACTAATTTTTCTAAATCCCTTGCTAAGCTTTATAATAAGATCATAGTCTTGATTACCAGAGCCTTGTTCCAAAGTCGTATCAAGTCTTACTAGTAACAAAAATCTAGCTTGTTCAACTAATAAATTAAAACCTACTTCACCTTCTGTATCAGCGCTCAAGCATATGTTAACTGCTTCATATTGAAGTTGTTCAAAAAAGTTATCATGGTCAGCGTGTAGTGGAATATATTTAGGGTCTAACCGATGAATAGTGGTGGACGCATGTCTAAAAATTTCGGCTAAACAATACGCAGCAACAGCTACGACTTGCTTATTTTTATCGCTCAATTTTCGCTTTAACTGTTGAAGAACAGGGTTAATTAACTGCCTACAAGGAAATAGCTCTAAGCCTTTTTTTAGCAGTACGACCAGTGACGGGTCTTGGCTCCAACATGCAATCAGCCGTCTTGCTAAACGCTCTTGTTGATAGTCCCAATCACATGGAGTATATTTACCGTTGGCATCAACCGGGTGTGCCGTAAAATTACGTATAACTTTTAGCACCTTAGCAATCTTGTTAGTTGCAAAACGCTTCAGGCTGTCGTCCCTTATATCAAGATGCTTTTGCTCCACTTGTGCCAGTAAGTTTATAGTGCAGTTTTCACCTTGTGAAAGGTAAGAGTCACTTCCCACCATAGATAATAACGCTTCAAGTTGCCCTAAGTACTCCTGAGAATCATCAAAAGTAATTGGCCCACTTAAACGATTTTGAATTTTTGTCAGCTCACCCGACACACCAACTACTCTTGGTTTATATAGCTCCACCTTGGTTTTATCACCGTTTAGACTTAAGGTGTGGAGGCCGGCGTCCTTAAAAACCTTGTTTACTGAAGAGGTAATTTGCTCTTTTATAGAAGCTAAATGCTGTACTTTGCAAGAAGTTAATTTTCCTTGTTTGACTAGCGAAGAATGTTTAGGTGAGGTAACAACAAGGCGCATATCATCTACGTAGCGGCAGTAGTCAACTAAAGTAATATCAATACTGCAATCGTCATTTATTTGTTGACCAATTAACCCTTTAAGTTCTTTATCAAACCCTAAAAGGTAAATGTTAGATAAAAAACCACCAGCAACTAGCCCTTGGGGTATTCCTTTTGGTGCCTCTGGTACAAGCTTCGATTTGCATAATTCCTTAAAGCCAACCTTTGCTTGCTCACTCCAATCCCATTTTTCAAATGCTAAAAGTAACTTGTCGGTAAGTTGATATTCGCTAGAGTCAACATACTGGCCAAGAGCCAAATCCTTCAATTTTTTACATAGTACTTTTCTATCAACTAAATCAAAAAACTTAGAGAGATCTAGCTCAACCATAAACACATCTTGCTCATCATTAAGCTCATTTCTGGCTTGCTCTGCAAAATGGTACGACCGCTCTAAAAAACGGCGATTATCAATAAAAAATTTACTGTAAATGGTTGTAGCACCATAGCTGTGCTCAGCCTTTCCATCGTCATCATATTGGCAATAGAGACGATTGCCATAATTAACGACTCCCTTATCATGTACTAATTCAAAATCTGTCGAAGGGTCACCTTGCATTGTTTCAACATCATTGGCTAAACACATCATCAACAATGTCATTATACTTTGATCACGGATAGATATATGAGCCAGAGGCCTTAATGGAATATCATCTATAGAACCAAGTGGATGCCAATATAAGCACTCATCAGATGAAACTGTATCCGGTTTTTCTTCTTGAAAGCCCCACTTGTATTGTTTTGGAGCAGGAACTAGCTCTAAATTTTTAAAATTAAACTCATCTTTTTCAATATCAAGACACCAATTATTAGCCGTATTCGCTAGAGTAAGCGCCGATAAGTCCAACTCAAAGTTATCGGCGTACCAGTTTGTAGTTCTGATATAGTGATGACTTTTTTTCCAAGCCAACGCCATTAACAAAGGATCTGTTAAATAATCATCGGTTAATGCTAACTTCTCATACTTCTTCGCAATCCTTGGCATTAACTTATTCCTTTAAATAATTTGTTCGACTATGGCGTCGGTGAGGTGAAGTTTAGTGGTTTGTGCGTCGGTTAAACGGGCTTTAAGTTGGTCGCAGAGTGTCATTAGTTCATCGACTTTATTAACTACCCTTTCAAATTCTTCGAGTGGAGGACAAGGAACCAAAACTTGGCTAAGTATCTCTAAATTTATATTCTTTTGTGCGGTTGAAGGGGCAAATTTCTCTAAATTTGCCTTTGCTGTTCGAATAAAATAATCGAAATACTTCGTTGGAATTTGGTCCTCAAAACATGTGTAACCCACTACGCTATCAGGAAAACAAGCATCAAATCCGAGAATTCCAGTATCAGCAATATTTGCTGCTATGGTGATACACAATGTACCTTTCGGCCAAAGCTGACTTTGTGCTAGGCCTACTTCGTTATACATAGCTGTGTAGGTTTCAATAACTTCAACTGAGCGAGCTACATCACCGGTTTGAACTAAAGGGATAGTTCCGTTTTTATATAACTTTGGATCATTACGCGGACGGTGCTTGGACTTTCCTCTAGCTAACTCACCTAAATCAGGAAGCCTACACCACTCCCAACCATTTGGTAATTCAAACGGCTTTTCTTCGTCGGTGATTTCTGGTAATGGTTTTTGCTTTTTGATTTTTTTATCTTTAATCAGTTGGGCTTTTTCTGCTGCTATGCGCTCTAGGAGGTTGGCGGCGGGCTCGTCGTTTGGGTTTTGTGGGACGAGTTTGCCCATTACGGCTAGTTGTAAAATAGTCTGTTTTAGCGTGTCGATGCTGGCGGTGGTGGTGAATAGCGTGTCGAAGTGCTCGCTTAAACGTTGCCAGTTTTGTTGTAACTGTGCACTGGCTTGTTCCGGTGTTGCTCCTTGCTCTGGTGCTTTCAGCAACGCCTCTAACAGCACCTCAACTAATGTTTGATGTGCCGTAATACTGTTTTCAGTTTGCGCTTCAAGCGCATCACACAAGCTCATTAACTCATCGACTTTAGCGACAATGCGGTGTTGTTCTTTTTCTGGAGGAATAGGAACAACGAGTAAAGATAATGACTCAGAATTTAGCGTGAAGCCCATGACCGCATTCTTTTTATTGCCTTTGTTTGCACGATTAGGTAAAACACGAAAAAGATAATCTTTTGAAACCCCTGAGTAAGGAAATATTGAAATAATAGCTTCATTATGAAAGGCTGGCATTTCTAAAAAAGAAACCTTACCCACTGTTAATTTGAAACTCATTAACAATGTACCTTTAGGTACAGGCTCCCTTTTGAAAATGTCTGTTTTCGCTAATTGAGTAACCTGTTTATTCGTTTCACTTACATAGCCAACATCATTTAGATCAGCAATACTCACCCAAGGTATACCGACACTATTCTCAGCCCAAAAGTCAGCGTTTTTGGTTGATGGTGTTTTACCCGGTCCATAATAAGAAGTATCAGGAAACCGAACCCACTCCCAACTTTCAGGCAATTCAAACGGTTTTTCGTCTTCACTAATTTCAGGTAGTGGCTTTTGCTTTTTGATTTTTTTATCTTTAACCAATTGTGCTTTTTCTGCGGCTATCCGTTCTAATAATACTGAGGCGGGTTCGTCATTTGGATCTTGCGGCACTAACTTACCACGCACTGCGAGTTCTAAAATAAGCTCACGGAGTTTTTTAATGCCATGAAGTGAAAACTTTTTAGATGAACCACGCCCTGCTGACGACTTTTGCTCAATGGCGGTGGTCCAAATATCAAGATGTTCGGTGATTAATTGCTCAGAACTAAGGTTTTCTGTGTTTACGTTTGTCTTAGTATCAGCCATTACTTGCCCTCAACATCTTTAGCAAGTGCCGCTGACAATATGCCTTTTAGCTGATCGCGCAGTGCTTGTATATCAGCTTGCTGTTTTGAGTAGTCGGCTAATAGCTCTTCTGGGTCGTGGCTGATTACCTCGCCTACATGCGGATTTTTAATGTCGAGGTTGTAATTACGGGCAATAATATCGTCGATTGATACTTTCCACGCTTGTTCGGTTTCAGTACGGCTTGCAAAGCCATCGGCCTCATTACCCCACCATTCAAGTTCGGTTTTGAACTCTTCAAACTTCATGGGTTTGGTTTTGTTATAGTTTTTAACGCCTGTTGGGTATGGGTGCTCGTAAAACCACACGTCTTTCGTTGGTGTGCCTTTGGTAAAAAACAGGATGTTAGTTTTAATGCTTGTATACGGGGCAAATACACCATTAGGTAAGCGAACTATGGTGTGTAAATTACATTCCTCTACCAATAGCTTTTTAATTTTGGTTTTAACGCCTTCACCAAATAAGGTGCCATCTGGCAATACTACTGCTGCGCGCCCTTTGGTGTTGAGCACTTCTATAATGAGCTGTAAGAACAAGTCAGCTGTTTCACGAGTTTGCATGTCGCTTGGGAAGTTTTTTTCGATGCCGTCTTCTTCAGTGCCGCCAAATGGTGGATTGGTGATGATGACATCTACTTGGTCATCCCAGCTTGAAAGTGGCTTATTTAGGGTATTACCGTGTTTAACTTGTACCGGTACTTCAATGCCGTGAAGCATCATGTTGGTAGTACACAGTAAGTGCGGGAGTTGTTTTTTTTCTACGCCGTGTATTTGCTTTTGCAATATTTGGTGGTCGTCGCCCGATTTAACATAGTTTGCTTTAACATGGTCGAACGCGCACGCTAAAAAGCCACCGGTCCCACACGCCGGGTCCATGATTGACTCGCCTAGTTTTGGGTCGGTTACCGCCACTATAAATTTAGTAATGGCGCGCGGGGTATAAAATTCGCCCGCGTTGCCTGCGCTTTGTAAATCTTTTAGTATTTGCTCGTACAGGTCGCCAAATAAGTGACGCTCTTTTGAGTCAGTAAAGTCTATTTCGTTTAGTTTATTAATAACCTGGCGCAATAGCGTGCCGTTTTTCATGTAGTTAAAGGCATCACTAAAGGCTTGGGTTACTACATAACCCCGAGGGTTTTTATCTATAGGTGCGGTTAAGTTTTTAAGTTCTGGGAATAGCTTGTCGTTCACAAACTCTAAAAGCTCATCACCCGTTATGCCTTCGTTGTCTGCTGCCCAATTGCGCCATAAAAATTGCTCAGGGATTGGCTCGCGGTAATCGTCTAATTCAAGCTCTAGTTCTTCTTCTTGCGCGTCGAATACTTTTAAAAATAGTAACCACGACATTTGACCAAGGCGTTGTGCGTCGCCATCGACACCGGCGTCTTTACGCATAATATCTTGAATGGATTTAATAGCTGAACTGATAGACATAGTATTCTCTTGTTTAAATTACTTACTTCACCGCTTAGCTAATAATTAACTAAGCGGTTACGCTATAAAAAAGCGTGAAATTTGAATGAGGGTTTAAGCCTGTTTAGCGGCTGGCATTTGGTATATTTGTGCTTCTAGCTCTTTAACCGCTTGCTCGTATTGCGCCTTACCACCAAAGCCTTTTTTAACGATTTCACTTAGGCTGCCAATTTGGTTAAATGGCGCTACTTTAAGTGCTTGCATAGATTCTATTTCTTGCACGCCTACATCTGCGTATTTTAACAGAAGGTTCTCGAGTACGGTGTGCGCGGTACCCGAATATTTAGTGAAATAGTTACGCTTTTGTACGTTATCTGCGCGTTCTTTACGAGTTAATGGGGGTTGGTCGTAAACTACATGGCAGATCATATCAAATGGGTCCATGTCTTTGCCTACTTCTTCCTCTAGGGCTGACCAAATAATGCCTTCTTCGGCGAGCTCGTCTATTACGGCTTGTTTGCGATCTGACTCATTCCAACGTTTTACAAAGTCGTCGAGTGAGCTGTATTGCTTGCTCATGGTTTTACGGGTGTAGTCTATAAATGATTCGGTAACAAGTTTGCCGTCGGTATCGTAATACTGTACTCGCTCTGCGACTTTATTAACGGTAACACCCGATACGCGGTACTTAACCATTTTATTATTTTCGTCGTCCCATTCGCCATCCAGCGTGCCATCGCCTTTAAGGTCGTTAATGGTATCTGTTGCTTCTGTTTCGTTGTATGGGTCGCTTTCAGTGCCTTCTACATGAATTGTATCGTCTTGCTGTGATTCTAGATCGATGTTTTCGTCTTCTATGTCGTCTGGCGTTACTTTTATTACTTTTTCGGGGGTGCCATCAAAGCGTTCATCAGCAAATAGTTCTGTGGCTTTTTTGAAGTCGAGTATGGTAAACCACAATTTGCCATAACGGTCATCAATACGAGTACCACGACCTATAATTTGTTTAAACTTGGTCATTGATTGTATGTTTTGATCAAGCACCACCAGCTTACAAGTTTTGGCGTCTACCCCAGTAGTCATTAACTCTGAAGTAGTGGCAATTACCGGGTACGGGCGCTTAGGGTTTATAAAGTTGTCGAGTTGGCCTTTACCTAGTTCGTCGTCACCGGTGATCTTCATCACGTATTTGTCGTTTTTAGCCATTTGTTCTGGGTTTAAATTAGCAATGGCGCGGCGCATACGTTCGGCGTGATCTATGTCGTTACAAAACACGATAGTTTTAGCCATAGGATCGGTGCGCTTTAGGTAGTTGGTGATGGTTTCGGCCACCAGCTGGGTGCGCTCGTCTATGACCATAGTGCGATCAAAGTCTTTTTGGTTATATATGCGGTCTTCTATTACTTCGCCTTGGTTATCAACCTGACCTTTAGTGGGCCGCCAGCCTTGTAGGTCTACATCGAGATCGACACGCACCACTTTGTAGGGCGCTAAAAAGCCATCTTCTATGCCTTCTTTAAGTGAGTAGGTATAAGCAGGGTCACCAAAGTAATCGGAGTTAGATACTTCGTCTGTCTCTTTGGGTGTTGCGGTTAAACCAACTTGCGCAGCACTTTTAAAATAAGTAAGTATTTCACGCCAGGCACTTTCTTCGCTTGCGCTACCACGGTGGCACTCGTCAATAATAATGAGGTCAAAAAAGTCAGGGTCTACTTGCTTAAAGGCTTTTTGAGATTCTTCTGGCCCGGTTAGTGCTTGGTAAAGCGCTAGGTGTATTTCGTAGGCGGGATCAATGGTTCTACCGGTAATTTTGGTCATTGAAGTACCAAATGGCTGAAAGTCGTTAATACGGGTTTGATCAATCAATATATTACGGTCGGCTAGAAATAAAATGCGCTTTTTAGCGCGTGACTTCCATAAACGCCAAATGATTTGAAACGCGGTATAGGTTTTACCTGTACCGGTTGCCATAACAAGTAGTACGCGGTCTTTACCTGCTGATATGGCCTCTACTGTTTTATTAATTGCTTGGAGCTGATAGTAACGCGGGTGTTTGCCACTGCCATCATCATAATAGGCTTGGTTGATTATAGGTAGTTGCGCAGCGGTATAGCCTTTGTAAGCACAATACTTAGCCCATAGCTCTTGCGGTGATGGAAAGTCTGCTAAGCGTATTTCAGATTCGAGGTTATGCGCATCAGGCGTGCCGAGCTTGGTCTTATCATGGAATATAAAGCCATCGCCATTGGAGGCAAATACAAACGGCACATCAAGCAGCCTAGCGTAATCTAGCGCTTGCTGTAGCCCTTTACCTACTTCGTGCTTATTGGCTTTAGCCTCAATGACAGCAAGCGGCATACTGGGTTTATGGTAAAGCACTATGTCAGCCGATTTAACCGTTTTACGTACACCAAGTTGCCCACGTACGATTACTTTACCGTCGCGGAGCGGCACCTCTTGCCGTATTTGGGTTATGTCGTCCCAGCCTACGTTTTTAACTGCGGGTAGAATAAACTTACTGATTATATCGGTTTCGCTGAGCTTTCTTTTATCCATAACTTAAACCATCCCTTTTATACGGCTTTGGGCAAACTAAGCCCTGTATATACTATGTTATTTCAACACGTTTCATACTATTAGCAGATGCTATATAAAATAGATTAAATAAGCAAAATTTTAGGCTATGTAATGTGAGTAGTTGAGCAAGGAATGTTAACGCTGATGTTTTGAAAAGTTTTGATTTTGAGAATTAATTGAGAATGAAATAGTAATGCGTTTAATAGTGGCCGTTCACCTATTTAAACGCATCGGTTATGTGAATTACATTGGGCTTTACCTGTCATGTACAGGCTTGCTTATGCTGGTAAGCACCATTATAAGCAAAGCCGTTTTGCTGCTTTAAGCGCCCTAAGTGCGTAATTATGTACCGACTATATTTAAAAAAAGATAAAAACTCGTTGATGCTATAGCAATACCTAAAGTCACATAAGACAAATGAATAAGCCAATACCGTTTAGATTTATAACTATTATTTTTTTCCCAGCTTTGTTCACTTTGTGGTTTGCTAAGTTCTTTTGCTAATGAAAAAAACCTCTTCGCATCAATACGTAATTCATACAAGCAAAGTAAAACAGTTAACACAAAGGATATTAATGCTATTGATAGCAACCATTTTTCAGGAGAAGACAGAGGCGTTTTATCTGTTTTAGTTAACGCTAAAAAGAATACTCCCGTAGCTCCTGAAGAAACAGATAGGATATATGCTCTTAAGCGATTTCCAGCATCTTTTGCTAATTCATGATATTTAGTAGTTTCGTCCATGATCCACCCAGGTACATAACAGTTTTATTTGAGAACATTATTTCTATTTTTAAGCGTAAATGTCCTTATTTTTGAGTTTCTATTAATAGCAAATAAGGTAAGCTCTTGCCAATTATAAATATTATGCTTGGGGCAGGTTATTTTATTATGAGAAAAAGAAATGTTTTTTTCATAGCTGTCATCAGGTTAAGTCTAACTTCTGTAAAAAAGCATAAAATAAATACTGGTACAATTAGCTGCTTTTAAGGTTAGCATTATGGTTCTGTTGAATGATTGGTATACGCCCTAATTCACTATTAGCCTCCTCTAAGCAGTCACTTACCAACCAAAGTAAATTGCTTTGTTCATTTAAAGAGGTGTTAGCCACCTCATCACTTATATGTAGCGCATCCAGTAATAACCGTACTTGTTCAAGCTGAGCTGAAATTTGTGGCTGCTTATCCGGAAGCCCATTGCTAAGTATTGCCTGGCTATTAACAATGCTTTTAGCAATTCGCGTACTTGCCAGCGCTAATAAATTTAAAAACATTTGCTTTGGCATTTCATGATGGTTGTCATTTATAAAAAGAAAGTTTACTAGGCTGTGTGCCTGGGTAAGGCCACCTTCTAGCAGATCAAAGTTATCTATTGTGATGCCGGCATTTTGAGTTATAGCTGAATTTAACATTTGAACCTACCTTATTTGTTGATCAAAATTCTTTTGCGTTATCGTAATCAGTAAGCCACTCTTCGTGAGATTGCTGCTGTGGCTTAACTTTGTTTTTTGAGTGCTCTTTTTTTTCTACTACTGCTTTTTCCTTTATTAATAGGTGATTATTAGGTTTACTTTCTTCCGTGCTACCTTGTTTACTTATACCGTAGTTAGAAAGGCTCGTAGCTTTAGTTATCCGTGGTTCAACAGACTCGTACTTTACTTTTCCCGTAGTTTGATTAGCTTGTAGCCATTGATATATATGGGCCGGCTCGATTTTACTGCCACTGCTATGTGCCTCTACTCGCTGCCCCTGTAAGTTGCCACCATGCAATGCCACTAAATTGCCACCAGCTTGCCACTCGCCTGTCGCTAAGTTGCCCTGCTGTAAGCCATCAACAATTTGCTGATGAGTGATATTGGCAAAAGAAAGTTCACTACTTTCAAGTTTGTTTTTATCCCTTAGACTGGCTTGCCAAAAGTACTCGCTCATTACATTTATTTTTTTATAAAGCTCACTGGGTCGCCTTGGCTTAGGCAAAGCTAGGCGGTTCCAAAACTTCATTAATGCGCCTTGCTTTGGTGCTATAAACTTTTTACCTTTATAGCGTCCTGGTTGCTTTTGCCTATTTAGCGACACGTTAAAAATAGTGTAGTGATCAGCATGGTTAGTAACCTCGTAAAAGCGCAGAGTGATACCATCAAACTTACCGCCCTGATAACTGCCTACGGTAAAGCTTGTATAGGCATATATTGGCTGCTGTACTACTTGGCTAATTTGGCTGACTAGCGTGTTTGAATGCTCGTTGATCCACTCGCTTGGCACAGCTTTACCGCTTATTGGGGTTATATTTAACTTACCGTTGGTGATACTAATAGCATCACCCCGGTTAATTAAATCCTCAAGCTTAACCATATAGCCTCCTAATTGCCCTGGAGTTGTTTTATTGGCCTTAAAAGCTCTGCTTTTTGCCCAGCCGTAAACTCAGGTAGCTTTCGACTTATACGGCTTTTATTGATTGCTTTTATAATCGACTCAGCTATTTCAATAGAGGAAAAGCTATATTTTAAGTAGCCACTAATACCGTCTGAATTTGGTATTTTTTCACGCGTAAACTTAAAGCCGTAGCTACGCTCAAGATCAGTGAAGTAATTTCTGCCACTTGATAAGTGCGCACTGCGTAAGATATCTAATTCTGTTGCGCCTGCTGGATGAGCAAGAATATATAAATTAGCTCGCTCTGTTTTTGATTGTCGCTTTTTAGATGATGGGGTGGCGGCGATTGTGCCGCGCTCAGCATTCATTATGCTGCTCCTTTGTGGTGTTTTACACTTGGCAGGTTTTCAAGCCAGCGCTGAATATCACTTGCAAGCCAGCCCATAGCCTTAATGCCTAGCTTTTTACGAGCAGGGAACTTACCCGCCTTCTCCCAGCGCTTAATCGTGGAAACGCTCGCACCTGTAATCTCCACAATATCATCTAGCTTTAAAATTCTATCTGTCATCGCCTTTCACCTTCTATTTTATTGGGTCAAGGCGAATATTAAGAGATTAAATATAAATTTCCTGTCAGCTAACGTTAGCTGACTGTTAGCTAATCTAATAAATTGATATTAAACACTTAAATTTCAATTTTTCTTTTTAATTAAAGCTCGAACGATCCTATCCATTTTCTCTTTACTCAAAGGAACTTCTTTAACTCTTCCTGTCTCTTTATCAACCCCGCAACCATCAGGCCAATGAACTTTATGATTTAATGTAAAAGCCTCTACAACCTTTGATGCCATGGGTACACCATTCTTCAAGCACCCTTTGTAGTTATGTGCCAATTCATAAAGCGCAGCATCTACTATTTGCCTGTGTATGGACTGGTTTCTCTGAGTAGCATTAGGGCGCTTAACTATCGCGGAGCTCTCTTTATCAATCGCTAAAACCTGATTACGACTAACCAAAAACGAATTGATATCAGGAAAGATTATATGTGGATGTTCGTGCATTTTTTTTTGTCTACCGTCATCACCTTTACATATATAAGTACTGTATAGCGTCAATATCTGACCATCTAGTGACACAAGCCTACTAATCCCTCCTGCTGGTAAATTAATACCTCTTTCACTCAACTCATCATCACTTTCATCATAAAATAGAATCTTTTTATAACGCTCTAAAAGACAACGTCCTTCATCCAAATGAACTTTAAAAACGCCCTGTAATTTATAAGTTTCATCTTCAGAAAAATATGAACATTCAGAAGTATACGATTGATTTGTTTGCTGTTTGGCCGCGCCACGAGCACCACTCACAAAAGTTTTTTTAATAAATTCATTGGGTTTGTAAGAAACCTGGTCACCATCTTCTACCCTCGTGTAGTAAGTATCTCTAACGGCCGAAGAAACCAACTTTTCTAACTCACGGCTCGAATTGGTATCCCAACCTTTTTTTGCTAAGCCACTAACATCTTTTAAAGCATCTTCTTTCTTTCCGCTCTCTATAAGGCTAAGTAAGTTATCTAGCGAGTTATAAGCTTGCGGAAGTGGACTATACGGAAAACTTAGCTTCCCATCCTTACCGTTTAGTTCGATATATAAATCAATTTCACCATTCAAATAAAGGTCAATTAATTTAATCGCTTTCATATTCATATCTGTTTCTTTATTGAAAGAAATATAATCCAAAGCGACGTTAAAAGTTATAAAATCATCCATTAGCTAATCCTTAAACTATTTTCAAATGCTGGCTGCCAGTCATCGAGTAATCCCCTTTACTAGCCGCTTCAATATGATCAGACCACCAGCACATCATTCTACGTCTGCGTTCTAAATAGTCAGTTCGATTATAAGCTACGAGCACACAAACCTTAAAGATGACAGTGCAAAGCACTTAGAGAGCAGACTGTTCACCTTTCAGTATGAGAACCCAACGATTTACCCATTCCGTTATCCCATCTAGCATTGGCGATTTATTGTAAATAGCCAATACGCCTTTCATCTTATGCCCTAGCAATTTTTCGGTAAATTGCAAAGGGCAACCGGCATCAGTTAAGTGGGTTGATATGGTCCGCCTAAAATCGTGCATCCTAAACTCCGACACTCCCGCTATGTTTTCATGACACGCCGCAGCTATACGGCTAGCACTTGCGCTACTGGCTGGGTAATCGCCGTCGCGGTTATGAAACATGTATTTAAACGTTGGCGATTGGCTTTTAATATGACGCAGATCTTCAAGTAGTACGTCTGGTATTGGCCTTATAATAGAGTGTAACGCGCCTTTGCTATTACCTCTTTGTGTGGTGAATAACTTGTTGTCTAAATCAAAGTCAGTCTTTTGCGCCTTGCACAGCTCGCTTATCCTACAACCAAACACCATTGCACAGCGCAGCATAACCTTGTTTCTATCCGTAATGCTTAGCAGATCAACGTTAGACCAAATTAACTGGCACTCTTTGATAGTTAAGTAATGCTCACGGCTATCGTAATCAGTAGCAAAGTCGCTCGGCTTTAATGCTTCAAACTGCGAGTTACTAATAAAGCCCTGGCGAATACAGAACCTAAACATTGATCTGATCTCTATAATGGCATTAAAAACGAAGCCATCACCTCGACCTCTAGCACTTGATACCTCACTCATAGATTTAAACAGCGCAGTAAAATGGCTTTTATTCATAAGCGATACGTATTGGTTTTTCCAAGTATTGTTTAAGCAGGACGTGATCCGCAGCTTTATATCTTCTGGACTATCACGCTTTAGTAGGCAGTAATTTTTATACCAATATTCTACGCAATCATTAATAGTCGGGTTTTCTATTTGCTCTACCTCAACTGCGCTAACGGCTTCCATTTTTCTTGGATCTAAGTTTTGATTAGCAAGCGCCATTTTTTCAGCGCACGCTTCACGCGCTTGGGCTAATGTTATTGCTGGGTACTCACCTATTTTGTACCTTACTTGCTTACCATTTAGCCTATGCCGTATTTGAAATGAGATCTTTCCCTTTGGCGAGATCCTAAGTGACAAGTTATCACCGTCTGCTATTTCAGGCTTACCTGTGTACGCTTTTCCGTTAATACTTTTTAACTTTGCTGCCGTGATCTTCATGGCTATTCTCCGAATGCGTGTACCAAATGAGTACTAGTCGAGTACCAAAAATAAAACCCAAGCTAAATGGTACACGGTTTGGTACTCACTTGTCACTGATGACAGCAGTAGATAAAATGTTACAACAGTAGATAGGGGGAGTTAGAAGTCTTGCAAGGTATTGTTTTTGTTTGGATAAGTGGGGTTTAATGACGATTACATTAGATAGGATTATATTACTAGATAGAATGAATCATTAAGTTTAATAATTGTTTTACTTCTGTTTGAAAGCCTAATGTTTCTTTTTGTGCTCCAGTCATTTATATATCTCCAATTTGCAAAGTGTCTGCGTTATGCACTTAATATGGGGGGAGCTGCTAGAACTTCAAGGGAAAAAATAAAAAAAGTCCTAACCAATATTGTCTTAAAACTAAAACGTACCAGCGCATTGCATATGAATTTGTTCATTGCTTACCGGGTGCTGAAAATACAAATCACTTGCATGAAGCTGTAAGCGCGCTGCCATATGCTCGCTTTGTGCATTGTTATATAAATCGCACCCTAAAATAGGATGCCCTATAAACTGGCTGTGAATACGCAATTGGTGCGTACGCCCTGTAATGGGTGTAAATTGCACTAAGGTTCGCTGTGGTTGCGTTAGGCGCTGCAGCACTTTATATTCACTTACGGCTGTTTTACCTGTGGTTTCGCAGATTTTAACCCGCGGAAAAAGCAGTTTATCTTTTGCTATCGACGCACTAATTTGCCCTTCGTCGTCAATTAACCACCCGTGTAACATGGCTACATAGCGCTTTTTAATTGTACGCGCCTGAAACTGTTTATTTAGGTGCTTAGAAGCCGCCGCGTTTAATCCCACAATCATAATGCCTGATGTACCTAAGTCTAACCTATGCGGTAACTTAGCCTCAGGGTACGCAGCCGTAATACCTGTTTGCCCATTTACCAAACGATAATGCACAGAATCCCAATTGAGCGGATTTTTACCCGACAAACTCAACAAACCACTGGGTTTGTTGATCAGTAAAATGTCTTCATCGTGATAAACAATCTGCACGCTCTGATCACACTGCGGCGCGACAAAGTTATCAATAGCGCAGGGGGTTAAGTGATGAAATTCAGACATAGTCTTCCTAATAACACATAGCGCCACCTAGGCGGCATGTGTCTGGTTCAAAGTAAAGTGAGTAAATTACACCGGTAAAGCTGAGCGCTGATTAGCTGCTCTGCTAGGGATAACAATTGATACAGGGCCATTTATTAAAAGCAGATAGTAACATTTGTCGCTGTAAAATAACCCATGAATTGGTTAATCAGTGTGACTTAATAGGCAAAATGCAGCATCGCTTCAACAAAAAAGCTTTGATCTTTTTCTAAATTCGCTCTGTTACTCATATTTATATAGCTGGTAACCAGTTCAAAAGAGATTTTTTTTGTATACAAATACTGTGTTGTTAAGCTATAAGTATCGGCAATTTTAGCGCCTTTTAATTGCTCATTAGCAATAAATAGACTCCTGCCAGGACCAAAAATATCGCCCTGTTCGTTCACTCTAAATAATCGACGCATATCCAAACTAATATCAAATTTATCAGTAAGTTGAGCTTGCAATTTTGCGCCTATATGTTTGATATTTGTGGTAGAAAATATACCTGCCTCAGAATAATACGGCGCTTTTGCATATAAAGATCGAAAATATCCATCTTCATGCCCTGCCTCACCGCCCGTTGCATAACTTAAAGTAGGGCCAAACTTTAAGTTTGCGAAAGAATACAGCCCAGAAAACTGTGCAAACCATGCTTTAGTATGCTCACTCTTTACTATGCCGGTTTGATGAGCCACGTGAAAAGTGCTACTAAAACGGCCTAATTTTTTACGATATTGGGCTTCAATAGTGTGTCTGCTTTCGTTATTTTCTGCCGTGGTATCGCGGTACCACATGCTGTGCAGCAGTAATTCAGCTGTGCTAAAGTACACACCTGTTATTCTTTCAGAAGATAAATGTTTATCATCAAACACGCCTGTTTTGCTAGCCACAGCATAGCCATGGTATGCATTAATTTGCAGCTGGTTAAGGACGTTATTTTGATACATCACGCCATCGAAGCGTCTTCTTACGTTGGTACCTTCGCGCTTACCTAACAACCTTTGGTCTGCAACTGACCAAACTTGTCGACCTAATTTAATAGCATGATTAGGGCTTGTAACACTCAGATAGCCTTGATGCAGATCAAATTCATTATGCTCAAATGAATATTTTCCTTGTGCAAAAGAGGAATCATACGCAGCAATCGTTTCGAGATAAAATAAGCTATTATTACTAAGTGGCAGATCTGCCTTAAGTAGCAGTCGAGCGAAGTTGGTTGATAAATCAGTATCGGAGAGCTCATTATTTTCAATGTGTTGAAACTTAATACGTCCTTCAACGGCAACCTCAGCCAAAACACAACTACTAAGTAAAAGTAATAGTAAAGACAAACCATATCGAGTCATTTAACTTTCTCCGCACGCGACGACTAGCTAAGCTAGCTCATCAGTTAAACCTAAAGAACCACAATAATTGGTTATCTTTATTGTGTAGCTAAACGGATATTAATTTATTCCAGCCAAGCTATTTACGGTATCGGTGTTGTTTACACTAATTTTTTTGCAAACACAGCTGAAATTATAAGTGATTATTAAAAAGATCAATATTATAAAAAATAGCCTGTTACACTCTACTCACGAGAACGTAATGCCATTGTGCGTATAGTTCTTACTCAAACAGTAAATTACTCGAGGTTTTCAGCTAGTAAAAGCGAATGACATCCCAGATGCACCTACCAATAAAGCATTAAACACTGAGCACTCCTAATAGAGCCTTAAGGTATAAAATGATAAAAACGATAGCTTATTAAGTGCAGCAATCGTTGTGGCGTTAGTTTCAGCCACGGCTAATGCGAGCAGCGCATATGGATATGGATATGGATATGGAGTGAACTACCCAGCGACTAAAGATCACAGGGTTTTCTCGTTAAGTAATCGATAAAAATGCAGATCGTATTGCAGCAGGAACAAGTTTACTTGGTTACGATGTATATCGTACAAGCGATATACAGGGTAAATCTGATGGGTTTACTAAGATTAATGAGGCAATGATTGCTGCTAAAGGTTTGCAGATTGCCAAAGTGAAAAGTCGTCACCATTACGCGTTAACCGATACACTGCTATTAACAGAGAGAGTTATTAAACGTATAGTTCGTCACTCTAGTTATAATCCAATCTCAGCGGTTGCTTAGTCAGCCTATGTAACTTGAGCTCCGGATAATAAACTTAAATATAACTATGATTCAATACGTGAGTAAATCTCTTAACCAGAATTTATCCTAAGCGTCTTACGCGGTTATAATGCTATTAATTAAAGCGAAAATTAATCAGCCCACACAACATAAGTTATGTGGGCTGATTTAGTTATTCAAATAGCCGTGCTAGTTCAGTCTTGTGTTACCGCTCGTCTGCCACTAAAGGCATGCATTAACGTTGTCCCGTCGACTAAGTCAAGCTCACCACCTACCGGTATGCCATGGGCAATACGCGAGGCACCTACTTTGTATTTATGACAAAGCTGGGCAATATAATGTGCGGTGGTTTCGCCTTCAACCGTAGGGTTGGTTGCTAAAATCACCTCATTTATACCGCTTTGAGCCAGCTTTGTCTCTAAAACATCTAGGCCAATTTCTTTAGGGCCAATACCATCAATAGGCGATAAATGCCCCATTAATACAAAGTACAACCCTAAATATTGACCAGTTTGCTCTATAGCAAGTACGTCGCTTGGCGATTCAACAACACATAATATGCCGCTGTCTTGGCGTTTAGTACTTAAACAAATGTCGCACTGCGACTGCTCGCAAAAAGTGCGACATGACTCACAATGACCAACCGCCGTCATAGCTTTTGTCAGTGCATTGCCAAGTTGAGTGCCCCCTTTACGGTCGCGCTCTAGCAAGTGAAAAGCAATTCGTTGCGCTGACTTAGGGCCAATGCCCGGCTGACAACGCAATGCTTCTATAAGCTGAGTTAAACTAGCTGAAAGTTGCATATAGGCTTAAAACGGCATTTTCATACCTGGTGGTAATTGCATACCGCCAGTTACTTTACCCATACGCTCTTGTGTTTCGTCTGCTACACGGCGTACAGCATCGTTACATGCAGCTGCAAGTAAGTCTTCAATCATGTCTTTGTCGTCTTGCATTAAGCTCTCATCAAGCTCTACGCGACGAACGTTGTGATTACCTAGCATAGTTACTTTAACTAAACCGGCACCGGCTTCGCCTACAACTTCTAATGTTGCAATTTCGTCTTGGGCTTTTTGCATGCGATCTTGCATTTGCTGCGCCTGCTTCATCATGTTACCCATTCCACCTTTAAACATAACTTTCTCTCTTTCTTTTTTAATACATTAACTAGGTTACTAAATAAGGGCTGTTGTAATAAATTACAATGCCTGAATGCTGTTTTCGTCAATTTCGGCGCTAAATAGCTGCTGAAATTGTACTATATTATCGTCTGAGGTGATCACATCTATTGCTTGCTGATGACGACCTGCATCAATTTTTTGCTGAATTAAGTAAGGCGAATCAATCACCCCTTTAGCAAAATTAATACTCAGTGTTACATTGTGCTCATAAATACTGGATAACGCCGCATCAAGTCTTTGGCGTAGCATGGGCGTATCTAAATGTTTTTGTGATTCATCAACATCTATATGCAAATTATTGCCTTGCTTAGTAAAAATAGAGTGCAACGCAAACTGGCGCATACGCCCGCCTAATCCCATGCGTTTAATTAAATATGCCCACTCGTCTTGCTGATGCGCAAAGCGAATTTCGCTTATTGGGCTCTGAAAATCATCAGGCGCTGGAATGCTAGGCTGCGCTACAACAACTTCGGGTACTTTTTGCGGGTTAATTTGCTCAAGTAACTCAGGGGCTAAATTTTCGGTAATTGTTTGGTGCTTTGCTTTAAAGTCTATTTTTCGCTCAGGCTTTGACTCAAACTGAGCTTGGCTTGCTGCCTTGTTTTGGCTCCCCGCTAGTGGGAGCTGTGGCTTTTTTTCGCTCTCACCTGCGAAATCATTAGGCCACGGCGGCGGATTATCTGCGTGTGTTTGCTGCGCATTATTGTTAGCTCTACTGTGATTAATTGCATCGCTATTTGTTGTAACATTTTGCTCATTGCTGTTACTGCTATTAGCTGTAAAACGACTCGGGCGAGTGTTAGCAGAGCTTAAATTTGCTGTATTTTGCTGCTCCGTCTCTTTTGCATTTGAGAGCTTACCCGCACCCGATATATTTCTATCTCTTAAAATACGTGCAATAGCAGATTGCGCTCGCGCTTCTTGTTCGCTAATTGAGGTGGCTTGGCTTTGCTGAGCTTGCGCTGCCGTATTTGTTGCAGGGTTAAACCCTTGATCAACCGCACTACTAATAACATCATCAAACTGTGCAGCTAATGAGTGCTCTAAATTACTTTGCTGTAAGTAGGCTTCATCTTCGCTTTGACGCTGGGCTTGCTCGTCAGTAACGTCATTTGTATGCTGATGTTGCTGAGTTACTAATTGCTCACTCGCCGCTTCATTTGGCACAGCCGACACAATTGTTGGCTCTACTGCTTGCTCAACTGCTGGTACCGTAGTTGAAACCTGCTGCGTTGTACTAGAGTTATTATTAAGTGGATCGGGCGCTACGTTTTGCGGCTCTGATAGCTTAGCGACCTCAGCTGGTTTTGGCTCAATAATTTGTGGTTGCGTTGTATCATTATTTTGAGCTGTGCTTGGTAGCGGTTTACTTTTATTTAAAATATCACGTAAGGCACTAGCCTTTGTCGTATTACTTTGCACCGGCTGTGTATTTACAGCTACTGGTTGCTGACTTTGTGTATCAATTGGTTGAAACGCTAACAGCCTCAGCATAATCATTTCAAAGCCTAAACGAGGCTCTGGCGCCCATTGTAGATCTTTTTTACCGTTTAACAGTAGCTGATAGTAAATTTGAATTTGCTGTGGATTTGTATTTTGAGCAACATGCGTGATGTAATCGGCATTTGTTTCATCAAGGGCGGCAGCTTCAGGCACTAATTGGCTTAACTGTGTCAAATGCGTTAATGCAATTAAATCATCTAGTAAGGCCACATAATTAGGATTTCTGCTAGCAACATTAGCTACTTCTTTCATTAGCGCTGCGCCATCTTGGGCAAGTAACGCGGCTAGTAAACTTTGGCTATAATGGGTGTCCATTAAACCAAGCATAGTTTGTACAGCTTGGTTGTTAATATCACCATTAGTTTGCGCTATAGCTTGATCGGTTAAGCTAAGTGCATCTCGCATACTACCGTCTGCGGCTTTGGCAATAATACGCAAAGCATCGTCGTCAAAGTTCAGTTTTTCATGCGTCAGTACGTGTTCAAGCTGAGTTTTTATTTCACTTTGCGATAACGCATTTAAGTTAAATTGTAAGCAGCGAGATAATATAGTGACAGGTAGCTTTTGTGGATCGGTAGTCGCAAGTAAAAATTTCACGTGCTCAGGCGGCTCTTCCAACGTTTTTAGTAACGCATTAAAGCTGTGCTTAGAAAGCATGTGAACTTCATCGATTAGGTATACTTTATAACGGCCCCGTGTAGGCGCGTATTGTACGTTATCGAGTATTTCGCGAGTATCTTCTACTTTAGTGCGCGAAGCTGCATCTATTTCGAGTAGGTCAATGTAACGTCCTGCTTCTATATCTTTACAGCTACTACATTGACCACACGGATTTGCCGAAATGCCTTCATCACAATTTAAGCTTTTAGCAAAAATACGCGCTATTGTGGTTTTACCCACACCTCGGGTTCCAGTGAATAAATAAGCGTGGTGCAGTCTATTTTGCGTTAGCGCATTAACCAGCGCTTGTTTAACATGAGACTGTCCAACCAATTCATGAAAGGTTTGTGGACGCCATTTTCTCGCTAGAACCTGATAACTCATCGATTACTCGCCTTCGAATTCAACCAATTTTAGGATTTTAATACCCATTTTTGCGATACGCTTTTCACCACCAAGCTCTGGTAATGAAACAACAAATGCTGCATCAGTGGCTTCGCCACCTAATTTTTGCACTAATTTAATGGTTGCTTCAATAGTACCACCGGTTGCTAGTAAGTCATCCACAAGCAATACTTTGTCACCTGGAACGATAGCATCTACATGCAGTTCTAATGTGTCTTCGCCATATTCAAGTAGGTAGTCTTGACGAACAACTTCACGCGGCAGTTTGCCAGGCTTACGCACTGGAATAAATGGAATACCCAAAGCATAAGACAAGGGTGCACCAAAAATAAAACCTCGTGATTCAGTACCAATAATTTTGGTAAAGCCCTGATCTTTATATGCAGCAATAAAAGCATCGATAGTCGCTTTAAATGCATCTGGGTTTGCCATTAGTGTCGTTACATCGCGAAACATAATGCCCGCTTTAGGGTAATCAGCAATAGTAGTTATGCTGTTTTTGATAATTGCTGGTGTTACTTGAGTCATAATTTTAACTGCTCAATGGTTTATATTACAAAGCAGCTGATTATAACCTTAAGTGACCTTTGATTGCGAGTTTGACGTTATTATAAAAGGTGTTTTAACCGTTTCAGGCGAGGGGAAGTTTTATGAATAAGGCTGTTGGTAACAACAGCCTTGAGATAAATAATTAAGATAACACAGCAAACCAGCCAACAATTGCATTTAAGCAACCAATACCTACAAATATAGCTACGAAGCCAAAAAAGTACGCTGCATTGAACGGATCTTTAAATTCTTTATCATCTGACATTTTTACAACCTTTTATTAAGCACGACACATAAGGGCGTCATAATAAACGATGTAAAATAATCTATAAAGAGCTTAAGCTTGATTTTTTGTCACTATAATCCCAAGCTCAGCCATGGCACGTAAAGTAACAAGTGCGCCTTGGGCAATTTGTGCAGCGCTAAACTGCACAGCATGGCGGGTTACTTGCTCGCAAATAGTATCGAGTATCAAACCATCATGCTCACTTATAATCGATAATAACAAGGCTGTCATAGCATTAGTTGTTAAAAATTGAACTTCATCATCGCCATCGCGATATACAACAAAATAATTTGGCTGTGCTGATGGTTGTTGCGGCTGAAACTGCGTACTTATTGTTTGCACCGCAAATTGGTAACTTAAATTACGTGCAGTACTTGATAAGTACAAACGCGCAGAAGCAACCTGATCAGACGCTATGAGTTGCTCATTTTCAGCCTGCTGTGTAATAGCTACATCTAATTCAATCCATTCATAATGGGCAAGCTCGAGCATAAATGGCGGATCATATTTTTGCATCTCATAATTACTTGATAAATAATTAATGAACTCCCCTGCTATATCTAAAAAATACGGTGAGTGACAATCATATTCACTAAAAAATCGGCGAATAAGCATTTGCCATTGTTTATCGCTGTATAAGGTTTTTAACACCGGAAAACCCGACGAAATAAACCCAACAATATTATTAAAAAATAAATCGCGGTAAATCGCCATGCGTCTATCTTCAATCCCTTGCGGCTTTTTATTTTGGCTGGGTTTGCGAATATGCGCCATAAATTCGTTTTGTATTTCAATAAAGCTCATAACTAAATACTCCTTTTGCAGGCACTCTAGGTTCAGACATGCTTATTAAGCTCGCTGTTTGATTAATGATTTATCAAGGTATTTTGCTTGCAGGTTATGAATAATATCTAGCTCTTTGGTTAATACATTAATGGTCGGTATATTAAAATCTCGCTCGAGCAGCGTCGAAAATACACCGTGAGTTTGGTACGCTTTATCGAGTAACTGCCAAACTGGGTCAATTACATCTGCACCATGAGTATCTACAATTAGATCATCTGCTTCATTGTAATGCCCAGCTACATGGCCGTAAGCAATGCGCTGTGTAGGTAATCCGGTTAAAAAGGCTTCGGCGTCATAACCATGGTTTACTGAGTTCACATAAATATTATTCACATCGAGTAACAGCTTACAATCAGCTTGCTCTAAAATAGCATTAGTAAACGCCAGCTCTGACATTTTCTGTCCTGGGGCTGCGTAATAAGACACATTTTCTATAGCAATTTGGCGCCCTAATATATCTTGTACTTGTTCGATACGCGGCACTACATGAGCAATCGCTTCTAAAGTAAACGGAATAGGCATTAAATCGTACATATGCCCAGTGCCAGAGCAGTAACTTAAGTGCTCGCTGTAAATTTTTACATCATGTTCATCAAAAAACTTTTTTAGTGATTTTACAAATTCAATATCAATTGGCGCAGTTGAGCCAATTGAGAGCGATAAGCCATGACAAGCAAAACTATTAGCACTGGTTAATGCTTTAAATTGTTTTTTAAAACGCCCACCTAATTTCAGCCAATTTTCTGGAGCAACTTCCATAAAATCGACTTGTTTAGGTACATGCATTAGTAACTCGTCGAGCATTTCTCTGCGTAAGCCTAAACCAACCATACCTAAGTCAGTATTTATAATTTGTGTCATAACCACTCCCAACAAAAAGGGCCAACCGGCCCTTTATTCTATATGGTATTAAAGTATTTAACCTGAAGTAAAGTTATTCTACTTTAATAAATTTTAATGACCGCCACACTTACCTTCACCGCACTTGCCTTCTTTTTTGGCTTTTGCATCTACGCCACTTTTAGCTTCGCCACATTTGCCTTCTTTTTTAGCTTTTGCATCTGCGCCACATTTAGCTTCGCCACATTTGCCTTCTT